>NZ_JBQEKA010000079.1:0-14614 GCF_052103615.1 Kerstersia sp.
GGATGGGTGCCACTTCAGCCAGCGCCGTTCCAGCAGGCGCGCGGCCCAATCGGAACTCTTGCCCAGCAAGGCATAAATGATGATGGACAGCACGACAATGTCGGTCTGCAGGAATTCGCGGGCAGTCATGGCCAGGTAGCCGACACCGGATTTGGCGGAAATGGTTTCGGCGACGATCAGCACAATCCACGACACGCCCAGCGCATAGCGCACGCCAACCAGAATGGACGGCACCGCCCCGGGCAGCACGACATAACGCAGCAGTCGCCAGCCGCTCAGGCCGTAATTGCGCGCCATTTCGATCAGCCCGCTATCGAGGGAGCGGATGCCGTGATAGGTATTCAGGTACACCGGAAACAGGGCGGCGAAAGTAATCAGGAAAATGCGGGTGGTTTCGTCTATGCCGAACCACATGATGGCGAGCGGCACCAGCGCCAGCGACGGGATATTGCGCAGCATTTGCAGCGTCGTATCGAGCAGGCGCTCACCGGTGCGCGACAGCCCGGTCAGGAGGCCTAGCGCCAGCCCCAATGCGGTGCCCAGCGCGAAACCGGCGGCGGCACGTATGAAACTGACGCCGATGTGATGCCAGAGTTCGCCGCTGGCCACCAAGCGTACAAACGTTTGCAGCACTTCCAGCGGGGGCGGAAAGAGGCGGGCGGACACCAGCCCGCGGGTCGAAGCAAAGTGCCAGATGATGAGCGTCACCAGCGGAATTAGCCAGGGCATGAGCTGCCACCACAGCGTTCGCAACGCCGGGGCGGCAGGATGGGTTTGGCGGGGTGCCCGGCTCACTTCGTACCTGCTGTCTGGGCCGTTTCCGCTGCCTGCGCCGGTTCCTGCCACTGCCATTCGGCAATGGAGAAGTCTTGTTTGGCCAGCCCGTTGGACAGCAGGAAGGCTTTGGTGCCTTCCAGCAGATCCAGGCCTTGTTGCGGATAGGCTTCGATGTTGAAAGAGCTGACCGGCCAGGATTCACGCACCACCGGTTCGCTAAAGGCCGTGGTGGTCAGGTAATAGGTGTAATAGGCATCAGGATTGGCGTGCAGGTCCCGGGCGCCTTGCTCGCGGGCCTGATCAAAGGCGGAGGCAAAACCGGGGTGCGCCTGCAGGAAACTTTCGCTGGCGACAATGACCGAATTGCCTTCCAGGCCATGCTGGCTGGCCTGGTCTATCACTTTCAGGCCCTGCGCCTTGAGCTGCGGCCCCAGGCCGGTCGGCGCGGTGTAGGCGGCGATATCGCCCCGTTCCAGCGCGGGCTGGGCATCACGCGGGAACAGATGAACTTCTTCAACATCCTTGATGACGCCCTGATCTTTCAGCCCGGCAAAATAGCGGTGCAGATAGGAACCGCGCGGCAGGCCTACGCGCTTGCCAGCCAGGTCGGCCGGGGTTTCCACGCCATTGGCGGGCACGACCAGCCAGGCGTCGCTGGCAATGCCGTTGAAACCCAGCAGGCGAGTGGCGCCGCCGCTGGAGCGGGCGAAGAGCGCAGGGGTATCGCCGTAAATGCCGATGTCCAGTTTGCCGCTCAGCAGCGCTTCATTCAGGTCGGGGCCATTGGGGAAAATGTGTTCCGTGATTTGCGTGAAGCCCAGCGGTTTGAGCGCGCTGGCCAGCAGGCCTTCTTCCAGCGCCCAGCCGACCGGGCCACCTATGCTCTGGCTCGGTCCGATATAGCCCAGGCGCAGAGTATGGTCGCCCGCCGCCCGCGCGGCAGCGGGGGCCGCGGCGCTGATTCCGGCTCCGGCCGGGCTGGTGGCGCTGGCGCTGGCGGACGGGGCGCTGGCGGTATTGCCATTGCCGCCAGCCGGGCTGACCGCAGCCTGCTGGTGGTTGTCACAGGCGGCCAGGGACGCTGCCAGCAGGATACCGGCGAACAGACGCAAGCCAGTGCGGGGCAAGCGGCCAGGGCGGGCCGGGCGCGGGAAGAAAGAAGCCGTCGGCGAAAGAGGATTCAGAATCATGGCGAAGAGGTTCTCGATACGCCTGGCCTGTCATCAGACAAGCCAGGCAGGCAGTCAAATCGTGCGCGTCAGGAAGTCAGCAGAGATCCCGGCGGTGGCGGTCTTGCCATCGCAGCGGGGGCGGATGATTTCCCGGGGCCAGTTAATGAATTCTAGAAATGCAGCGTCCCGGGATGAACGACGGATTATTTATTTGCTAATGGCATACCGGCCTGGCCTGCCTGAGCTAGGAGGGGGCTGGCCGTGCTGGCACGGCGATTCGGGATCGGCCAGAGGGCTGTCCGCCAGCCCTCTGGCGGCATGCAGCGGAGCGGCAGGGCGGCGGCAGGGGCGGCAAGGCGGGCGCTAATGAGGGTGGAAAGAAGGGCCTGGATGCTTGAATTCATTCAGGAAAATGTTGTTCCGGCGCGGCGGCGGTGACATTCCCGGGATCGAATAAGTTTGACAGTTTTTGTTTGATTAATAATAATTATTAGCATTTCATGCGTTGCGCATCAATGCATGTGGCGGACTCGATACCCTACGGTAGGCCTATGCTGGCAGCTCAAAATATTTATCAGGACGACCTCGCCTCGTTGTATGCCGAGCATCTGGCCTGGCTACAGGCGCTGCTGCACCGGCGTTTGGGTAATGCGCCGGATGCCTGCGATCTGGCTCAGGATGTCTTCCTGATCCTGTTGCGCCGGCAACTCCGCTTTGATGACGCCGAGGGCGCCCGCGCCTACATGAGCCGCATGGCCAAGAATCTGTGCACGGATCTCTGGCGCCGCCGGGCGGTGGAGCAAGCCTGGGTCGAAGCCATGGCATCCAGGCCCGAACCGCTGGCGCCGTCGCCGGAAGAGCGCGCCATTATTCTCGAAACCATCTGCGGGATCGCAGCCATGCTGGCGCGTTTGCCGGAAAAAGCCGCCAGCGCATTCGTGCTGGCTCATCTGGAGGGCATGGCCTACCGCGATATAGCTGCGCGTCTAGGGGTGTCCGAACGGATGGTGAAAAAATATATTGCCCAGGCCATGCTGCATTGCGCCCTGGTTGGCTGGCCGGATTGAGAGCGTGATGCTGCTGCCTGCGCCCAGGGCCTTGCCCGAAGACCATGAGATAGACCACCGCAGCCTGGAACAGGCCGCTCAGTGGTATGCGGTGCTGCTGGCCGATGATGTTTCTGATAAGGAACGCGCGGAATGGGCGCATTGGCTGGAGGCGCCGGGGCATCGTCAGGCCTGGCAGAAAATGGAGGCAATCAGCCGCCGCTTCCAGCCGCTGCGGGCCTGTAGTCAGCCCGGAGACGTGGTGCTGGCCGCCGTGCATGCCGGCAAACGGCCTGAAATACGCAGGCGGAAACTGTTGCGCGGCCTGATGCTGGCGCCGGGTCTCGGACTGATGTCCTGGGCGGTATGGCGTGAAACGCCAGCGTCCCGGGTGTTCAGGGCGCAGTTCTGCGACTATCACACCGGCAAGGGCGAGATCAAGGAAATCGCGCTGGCGGATGGCACCCGAGTCTGGCTCAACACGGCCACCTTGCTGGATGTGGATTACACCCCCTCCTTGCGCCGCCTGGTTTTACGGGAAGGTGAAATTTTCATTCAGACCGCCAGCGATAGCCGTCCGCTGGTGGTGGATACCGATCACGGGCGCCTGCGGGCCTTGGGCACACGCTTTATCGTCAGGCAGGAAGCGGCTCAGACGGTGCTGGCGGTGTATGAGGGCGCGGTGGAAATCCGCACTGCGGGCAATGCCGCCCGGCGAGTGGTGGCGGCGGGTGAGCAAACCTGGTTTGACCAGCGCCATATTGCGGCCGTCGCGCCTCTGGATGCGGCACGCCAAGGCTGGAAGAGCGGTATTTTCCAGGCCGCAAGCATCAGCCTGCGCGAGCTGCTCGACGAGCTGCAGCGTTATCACTCCGTTTACTTTTCGGTCTCTCCGGCGATTGCGAACCTGCGCGTCATGGGCACGTTTCCCTTGGCGGATCTGGACGCGTCGCTGGCGCTGTTGCGAGCCGCCTTGCCCATCAAAGTGAGGCATACCTTGCCCTGGTGGGTCAGCCTGCAAGCTGTCTGAGGCCCGGCTGGCCGATCTCGTCTGCCTGTGCGCAGGGTGGAGTTTCACCTTTTTTCTTCATGTGGCGGCGGCGCCCGATGATACGGGTCAAGCTGACGGCTGTTTGGTATGCCGGCTTATTTGTAACTTTATGTATCTTGAGGTTCCCCTTATGGGGTCATGTCCGTTTCCTGTATTGAGACACAAAATCAATCATCCTCTCTTTTAGGAAACGACTGTTCATGTTTTCAGACGTAAGCGGCAGCGCCACAGCGTTGCGTCCGGGCCTGGGGTGGAAGCGCGGCGCATTGCGGCCGCTGGTATTGGCCATGCTGGCTGGCGGTATGGCAGGGCCGTTCGCGCTGGCAGAGACGGCCTACGCGCAAAACGCGCCACAGGCTGCGGCGCGCAGCTACCAGATTGCGGCCGGCCCCCTGGGGGCCGCCTTGAACCAGTTTGCCGCCGTGTCGGGAATTTTTCTGTCTGGCGCTGCCGATCTGACCGCAGGAAAACAGACGGCAGGCTTGCAGGGCAATCACAGCGTATCGGCCGGTCTGGCGCGTTTGCTGCAGGGAACCGGACTGGAAGCGCAGGCCGAAGGCGGCAACCGCTATAGCCTGAGGCGCATCGGCCAGCCCCAGGCCAGCGCAGATTCGGTCACGGAACTGTCCGGGATTACCGTTGAAGCGGCGCTTACGCCGGCCGACGAATCCGCGACGAATTACACCGTCAGCCGCAGCAGTTCGGCCAGCAAGCTGAACCTCGCGCTCAAGGAAACTCCGCAGACCATCACGGTGTTTACCGAGAAGCTGATGGAGGACTTGAACGCCACAACCGTCAATGAGGTCATGACCTATGCGCCTGGCGTGACGGTGCTTGAAAATGGCGTGCCGGGCGCGGGCCGAGTGCAGTATTTTTCGCGCGGCTTCGCTATCAACAGTTTCCAGATCGACGGCCTGATGACGGACGGCGCGGCTTTCGGCGCGCAGAACAATGCTTCCAACCGCACCGCTATCGGCTTTCAGGACACGTTTCTCTATGAACGCATTGACATCATCCGCGGCTCCAGCGGGCTGACCACCGGGCAGGGTGATCCCTCTGCCAGCCTGAGCCTGGTCCGCAAGCGGCCACTGGCGGAACGGCAGATACAGGCCAATCTGAAATATGGCAGCTGGGACAACAAGCGCGGCGAGTTTGATCTTTCCACGCCGATCAACGAGAGCGGCAGCTGGCGCACCCGCATCGTGGCGACCGGCGAGCGCGGCCATTCGTATATGGACCGTGTCAAGCATCACGGCCACGCGCTGTATGCCATCAGTGAACTGGATGTCACCGCGTCCACGCGCATCAGCGTGGGGGCGACGCAGCTCAAGCGCCGGCTGGACGGCGCCGGGCCGCATGGCCTGGTGCGCGCCACCAATTATGGTGATCCCACCAAAACGCCCAGCGGCAATGTGTATCACAGTGATCTCGGGCGCAGCTACAACAACGCCACGCAGTGGAGTTACCGCGATTTCTATTATTCCAACACTTTTGCCACGCTGAATCACGTCTTTGCCAACGACTGGGAAATTGTCGGCAGCTATAACCACTTCAGCGCCAAGAGTGATAGGTTCTATGGCGTCATGGGCAGCCAGTTCTATCTGCCGGAATATGACGTGGCCAGCTATGTGTGGGGGCGTGAAAAATATGAGAACGCCACCAAAGCCTATGACGTTTACCTGAAGGGGGATTTTGGCTTGCTGGGGCGCCGGCACGATTTTGTGGCGGGCTACAACCAGACGGAGTCGCGCCGCCATGAGCATGGTTACCTGACCTCGCCTGGGCCGGTGTGGCCGACGCTGCCCGATGTGGATGACCCGCGTTATGCCCAGTACTGGAATTCGGGGCAGTGGATACGGCCCAGCGCGTGGAACGATGGCGATGTCGGGCTCCCGCCGATAGACGCGCGCTACCAGAAGTACGGATACAGCTGGGAGCATTCGAATGGCTATTACCAGAGTGAGCACAAGCAGAACGGGATTTACGCCAGCTTGAGGCTGCGTCCCCTGGAACATCTGCAGGTCATTGTGGGCGGGCGCTATGGCAAGGGCGAGCGGATGCAAGACCAGAAAACGCACACCACGTTTTCACCGTATGCAGGGCTGATTTATGAGTTGACGCCCAGCATGAACGCCTATGCGGGCTATGCGCGGGTGGAAAAGCCCAATGTTGCCACCACCAGCAACCCCGTGGATATCAATGGCGTCTGGCTTAAGCCTTTGCGCGCCAACACCATCGAGACCGGTATCAAGGCCGGTTTCTTCGAGGACCGCCTGAACCTGGCGGCGACCTACTTCACCATGACGCAGGACAACTTTCCGATTGCGACTGATAAATGGGTGACGAATCCCGATGTGATCGGCTATGTGGACCGTGCCTACGAAGGCGTGGATGGCTACCGGATCTATGGGGTAGAGCTCAGCTTGTCAGGCCAGGTGACGCCGCATTGGCAAATCATGGCGGGCTATGTGAATCAGCATCAGAAAGTGCCCTTTGATGTGAACAATCCGCCCTATGGCGTGGCGGTCGAGGATTTCGCCGAGCAGTTCTTTTTCCCTAAGAACCAGTTCAAGCTTTTCACAACTTATGACTTTCTCGAACGCTTCACCGTAGGGGGTGGCGTGACCTGGCAATCAGGCAGCCTGACCAGCAATTTCGAGGCCAGCGACAAAGGCATGGTGCCGGTTTACCAGGGCAGCTACGCGCTCTGGAATCTCATGGCGCGCTGGCGGCTGAACCCGAACGCGACACTGGGCCTGAATGTCAACAACGTCTTCGACAAAGTGTATTTCACCAATGCCAGCGGCGCCAATTTCGGGACACCGCGCAATGTGACGGCCAGTATCAGCCTGTCTTTCTGAGCCGCGTTTGAAACCGCTGCCGCGTGCCGCGGCCTTCACTGTATTTCCCGCCGCAGGCGCAAGGCCGGCAGGGCGGGCCGCCATTCAAGAGGACGGCGCTGGCAGGTTCATGCGCAGCAATGGTGTCCGGCCGGACGTACCGGCAGCGCCATCTTCTTGATTATGTCTGGACTCCCGCAAAGCGGGGGCCAGGATTCAAGCAACCTTGATATGCAAAGGAAGTGGTGTCATGCAACAAGTCTTCAAGCTTTCCCTTTTTGCCGCCGTACTGGCTGGCGCCATGGGTGCCGCGCAGGCCGAGACTGACCTGACCGTGAATCTCAGCGATACCCATCAGGTCGGCGCCGATCATGTGAAGTTCAAGGGGTCGTTCACCTATGACGGCGTTGTTTATGGTCCGGCGACTGCCATTGCTGGCGGCGGCGCCGCCGCGCCGACCGCGCATTCGATAGACCTGCGCGATTTCACGGCGGACACGCTGCACAACAAGACCGGCACGGTCAAGCTGGGCAATAACAACACCTATCTGCAATCCGACAATACGACCGGCGGCAATGTGGTGTACCGGGTTTACCGCCAGGAATATGCCGGGGTGGTGGGCAATCTGACCAAGGGGACGAACCATGAGGCGGAAGACCGCATCCATTTCGTCAAGGCCATCGTGGGTGACGGCACGGCGCGCACTGCGCTGCCGTCGGCAGGCAGCTATGGCTATGAAGGGGTGACCTTCTCCAACTTTGGCGAGGGGACTTTCAACTACGTGGTGGACCTGGCGAACAATAGCGGCTCAGGTTCGTTCTCCCTGGACAAAATCATGGTGCCCGGGTCGATTGCCAGCAAATACAACGGCCAGCTGGGCACCAATTTTTCTGCCGCGACCAGCTACAACCTGGACGTGACGGGCACCTTGAATTCGGGTGCGCTGACAGCTGACAGCAATGGCGTGGCCAGCCTGACGGGTTCGGTGACGGCCGGGGCGGCTGCCAGCAGCGATCACGCCAAGCTGTATGACGCCATTGTGCTGGATAGCAGCTATACCCCTGACCCCAACTACTACGTCAAGCTTTACGGGCCGCAGGCCGAAGAGCTGGCCGGCGCGCTGATCGGCTTGCCTGAGCGTATTGGCGGTGTGGCCATTATCGGCAAGCGGAGCAATTAAGCCCTGCGGGTGTCATGCCGGGCAGCCGCCATGCCGGTGGCTGCCCGGTGCCGCCGATAGCCGCTGACCGGCTGCCGGCGGCGGAATGCCTGGCGCTTCGGCCCGGGCTTTGCCAGTGTAATAACGGAGAAAATCATTTCATGAAACAGATCATGCCTGGAATGGCAGTCAGCCTGTTGGCTGCATTGGTGCTGGCGGCCTGCGGCGGCGGGGGGAGCGATGGCGGAAACAGCGGTTCCGGAGGCAATGGCAGTGACCCCGGCACAGGGGGAGGCACACCGGGCACCGGCAAGCACGCCTTGACGCTGCAACTCAAGGGTTTGCCGGCAGGAGCATCGGTTCCGTTGACCTATGGCAGCCAGACGGTGAACTGGAGCGGCAGCGCCGGGCTGACCATAGATCCGGCCAATCATTACACGGTGAGTCTGGGCCGGCCGGCGCTGTCTGAAAGCAGCCAGTATCTGACGTCCTGCGCTTTTGCCGAACCGTTGCGCGGTACGTTGCAGTCCGATGGCAGCCTGCTTGTCGCCTTGAATGCAGATGCGACACAGGTGGTGCAATGCAGCCGGCAGGCCTTTGCTGTCTTGTCGTTGCTCAAGGAAAACGGGCCGCGCGCGGAAACCGGTTTGCGGCTGATGTTGATGCAGGCTGATGGCAGCCAGGGCAGATGGCTGCCGGGAGATGTCGGGATTTCCCGCAGCGGAAGCAGTGCGGAGGGCAATAAAGCTTTGTTGCTGAACAATGAAATCTTGTTGTCAGGGCGTGATGCCGACCGCAACAGCGCGACCGGATACGAGCTGCGCGCCACGGACGGCACGCTGGCTGGCTTGCGTCTGGTCAAGGATATCAACACGACGCAAAGCGACGATATCTCTTCCAGGCCCACGAATTTTCATCGCCTGGCGGACAAGGTGTATTTCATCGCATCGCCCTTAGGTTCATTGGGGACGACGCGGCTGTTCGTGTCCGACGGCACGGAGCAGGGCACGCAGGTGGTCAGCCTCGGCGGCGCGGAGCTGCAGCGGGTGGGCAAGACGGCGGTAGCAGGCGGCCGTTTGTACTTTGATGCCAAGAATATGGTTTATATGATTGATCCCAAAACCGCTGAGCCCGTGGCTTTGGACAGGAAGCTTTCAGGAGAGCTGTATGTGCTGGGCGAGAGCGTGTTTTTCCAGACGTCCGATAGGAAATATTGGCTGCACGACGGGACGACTTTGAGCCAGCAGGAATTTCCGCCAGCGATTCCTTCATTGGGCCGCGTGATGGGCTTGGATGGTCTGCTGTATTTCAGCGCCAGCGCATCCGGCAACGATTACCAACTGTGGCAATCCGACGGCACGGTAGCCGGGACGACCGTGGTGCCTATTCATCCTTCGGGTTCGCCGAGTCCGCAGATGGTCGGTGTGTTCAAGGGTGCCCTGTACTTCTGGGCGACCGACGGGGCTCAGACCGGGCTTTGGAAACTGGCGGGCAAGCAGGCCAAGCCAGAATTTCTTGCTGCCGCGCAGCGGATAGATGGCTGGTCGGTGCTGCAGGACAGGGTGGTGTTTCTTTCGGATAACAACACGCTCTGGAGCAGTGACGGCAGCCGCGCGGGCACGCAGATACTGAAAAATAGCGCAGGCCGTAGCTTCAAGACCAAGATACGCCCCATCGTGGTTAGTGAACAGCAAGCTTTGCTTTCTGTGCATGAAGATGCGGGCCAGGATCACGCGGACATTTATCTGAGCAACGGGACGCCTGAGGGAACCGTACAGGTCAAGGATACCTATGGGAATCCGTTCCAGATCTATTCCGAGCGGATGAATGCGGTGGCGCAGTAAACCGTGAGGATTGCCGGGTGTTGTGCCATTCGCCCTTCACCTGGCGTTCTTCCTTTGGCGTTCAAAAGGCTGTTTTCATGTCTCGTCTGTCTGTGAGGTCCCGTGCCGCGCTGGTGTTGGGACTGTTGCTGTTGTTATGCGGGGCCAGGGCCGCAGCGCAGCCGGCTGCCCCTGCTGTTGCCGCGCCGCTTGCGCCTTATGACGACACGCTGATTTTGCAGCCGCTGCCGCCCTTGCAACAGCGTCCGGATATTGGCCGGCCTAGCGGAGCGGGGGCGGCGGGCCAGGCCGGGCTGCCGCAGGTATCCGATGAGGACTTGCGCGGCAACCTGAGTTTGGCGGAACGGGTCATCAATCAGGCCATGCTGAACGAAGACTGGCAGGTCTTGGGCCGCTTGATGGACTTTTATCCTGCGATGGCAGGAGCCGATCCGATTCTGGCGGATTACGTGCTGGGCGCGCTGGCGCGTCATGAAGGCCGGCATGCCGAGGCCATACGCCGCTACCGGGCGATTCTGGCGCGCCAGCCCGACCTCAGTTATGTGCGGCTGGATCTGGGGGCCATGCTGTTTGAAAACAAGGCTTACCGGGAGGCGGATGACGAGTTTGCCGCCGTCTTGCGTGATATGCGCATGGTGCAGGGGGCCAGGACGAGCGCCATGGCATACCGCCATTTGCTGGCGCAGCGCCTGGCTTGGGAGGGCGCTTATGCCGTGGGCTATGGCTGGACCAGCAACGTCAATAGCGCAACGGATAACCGGTTTTTCTATATGCCGGTCGATATCGACGAAAACGGCGTGCTGTATCTCTGGGAGATGGAAAAGGACGGTAAAGACTTGCCGCACAGCGGGCATGGGCCAGCCTGGTCGGTGCAGGCGGGGCGTGAGTTTAATCTGGCGGGCAATCATTTTCTGGGTGTACAGGCCAGCAGTCATGGCACTCTTTATGGGAGGCAGTCGGACTACAACGAATTCGCGGCGAATTTCCGCTTGGGCTACAAATATCAGGACATCGACAGCTGGTTTGGCGTGACGCCCCATCTAGGCAAGCTCTGGCTAGGCGGCAAGAGCTATAGCGATAGCCACGGTATCAGTCTGGATTATGGCCGCTGGCTGACGGGGCGCTGGCAGGTCTCGGGCGCTTATACCTGGATGGAACGGCGCTATCAGGATTCACGCTACCGTGGTTACGAAGGCAAACTCCGCTCAGTCTCCATGAATGTGCTGCATGTGTGGTCACCGGCGTCCATACTATTCGCCGGACTGGCCTGGCAGGACGAGGATGCGCGCAGCGGTGAGGCTTCTTCGGTGCGCCGTTCTGTGCAGGTCGGGGCATTCCGGCAGTTTGGCCAAGGCGTGCAGGCCCGCGCCAGTCTGCGTTATACGCGCCGCCGCTTTGATGCGCCCTATAGCCTGTTTTTATGGCAGGACAGGCGGGATCGTGAATATCAGGCTGATGTCTCGCTGTGGCAGCGCGACTGGCAAGTGCTGGGGATGACGCCCAGGCTGGACCTCAGCTATCTGCGTGTCAAAAGTAACTTGTATGCCTATCCGCGCAGCGAGAAGACGGCGACGCTTTGGCTGGAGCGAGCCTTCTAAGTGCTGGCTGCGCGTAGCAGCCTTGCAGGTGTCTTTGGTTTGCGTCCGCAGCGGGCCGGTGTGCACCGGGGCGGGCGGGGTGCCTGATCCGGGCTGCTCCGGCGCGGCTTGCCTGGGCCGCAATAGGGCATGCTGTCTTACCCGCGCGGATGCTGTGACGAAAGCGGATGCGGCGAATCAAGCTGGCGCGGTAAAGAAAGCTGGCGCTGCAAAAAAATGCCAGCCCGGCAAGATGCGGGGCTGGCGTTGATGCTTGCTGCGCCAGGCTGCCGGAGCAGCCTGGGCGGCATCAGCGGCGTTGGGCCGTCAGGGTGTAGCGGCGGTCGCGCTCGGTATCACCCAGCGTGCGGGCCTGTATCTCGTAGGTGCCGGGCGCCAGCTCGGTGACGATCTGGGCATCCAGGTTGCCGGCGCTGTCGTCGTCTTCGGCCAGCGTCGAACCGTCCTGTTGCAAGGTCAGATAGCTGTCGGCGTCAGGTGCGCGCATGGTGATGACATAGTTGCCGGGCTGGGTGATTTCCAGGGTGTAGATATCCGCGTTGTTGTTGCTCAGCAGCAGCGCCGGGCGCGGTTCGCCAACCTTCAGGACGCCGCCGCCGGCATTCTCAGGCACGGCCTGCGTCTTGATTGCCAGCGTGTAGGGGCCGCTTTGGCCGCCGCCGTTCAGGTTGACATGATAGGTGCCAGCCTGCAGCACGCTGCGAATGCGGTTGCGCTGGCCGCTGCTGCTGCCGCGTGAATTGCCGTTGTTGGCGGTGATTTCCACATCAGGCTGGAAGCCGTCCGCATTCAGGTCCACCGTCACCAGGGCAGGCTGGTCCAGGCGGAAAGAATAGGCTTGGGCGTCGCCGGTATAGACGCCAGTGGCCGCCGGGCCGTTGAGTTGCAGCGAGGCATTCGGTTCCAGCAATTCCCCTTCGGGCAGGGCCACGCGTTCGACGTCAATGGTGAAGCCGCCCTGGAAGTTTTCGGTTTCCATGGCAGAGTCAGCGGCGATGATGTAATTACCCGCCTTCAGGGCCACTTGCAGGCGGGCATCGTAATTGTTGCCGCTGTCGTCATCGCTGAACAGGTCAACGCCCGCGCTGTCGCGCAGTACCAGGAAAGGATCCAGGCCTTGCTGGGCCGCGCGCATGTCGATGCGATAGATGCCGTCTTCGGCAATATTCAGGCGGTATTCCAGAACCTTGCCGGTGCCCCAGTCGGCAATGCTCTTGCCGGCCGTGATGGGCTCGCCGGAATACGGTTCGAGTTTTTCCACTTCGACCTGGAAGGGGCCATAGGCGCTGGCGTCCATGCCGCTGATGGCAATGTCATAGGTGCCGGCGGCTTCGGTCTTGAAACCCAGCACGGTTTTGGCATTGCGGTTGGTGCTGGAGCAATCGTCGCAGGGGTTGCTCAGGCGCGAAACCATGACGCCGTCCCGCAGCACGCTGAGTTGCGGGCGCAGCGAGCCCGTCACGATGATGCGGAACAGCTGGCCTTTGTCCGCTTCCAGTTTGAATAGCGCGCTGCGCACGCCATCGCTGTAGTTCAGCAGGCTCTTGCTGGACAGTTCGCCCGAGACTTGCTTGCCTACCGTCAGCGGCACGATGGACGGCTGCTGGGAGAGCTGTTGCTGGAAGTAGAAAAAGACGGCGGAACCCGCGACGATCGCGCCGGCGACCGCTGCAAGCGGAGTGGAGAGTTTCATAGATCCTCGTAGGGAGTAGTTCAGGCTCGGCACAGCCTTGGCGCGCCGGGACGAAGGCCGCTTGTCCGGGAGCCGGAGCAAGGGCGGTCAGCGCAGCGGGTGCCAAGCAAGCGCGATTTTAGAAGGCCTTGGCTGCTTGCGCAGCAGGCGCATGGGGCACGCGATGGTATCAGAATGCTACAGCGGTTTTTGCCTGCCGCATCCGCGATCTCGGCGGGAGCGGCGGGATTCCACGCTCGCTGGCAAGCCAGGCCTGCTGCGGCTTGCAGGCTGATGTTGCAAACACATGCACAGCCGATCCGGTGCAGGCCGGAGGGCGCGTGGCGGCTGCGGCGGCGGCCAGAATGGCCGGGGGATTCAGGACGGTCTTTGGGTAAAAAGGGATAATGCGTTATGTGTGAAGATGTAAGGCGGTCTGGATGTACCGGAGCAGCCATGGCAAGGTACGGTTATATGGTGTCTTTCTAACATTTTCCGTTGTTCAATTGATTTGGGGCTGACTGCTATGAAACTTTCTATGCGTCCTTTGTTTCCTTGGCTGACGGTGGCGGGGGCGTTGGCGCTGGCTGCGTGTCAGAGCACCGTGCCGCTGCAGCCGGACACCACACCGTCTGCAGAGGCGCAACAGGCTCAGCCGGTGGCGGAGGCGCAGCCGGTAGATCAGCCGGCGGCTCAGAACGCGCCAGCGATCCGTTTCTTCCTGGCGCAGTCGCGTCCCGCTGATGACCTGCTGCAGATTCAGCTGGATCCGCAAACCAGCGTGTATGCTTTGCCTCAGCCGGTATTCACGCAGGCGGACATGACGCAGATCGTGCCCTTGAAGAGCCAGCAGGGCCAGGTGGTGCTGCGCTTTGACTTCAATGAGCGGGGCGCGCAAAAGCTCAATGCCATCAGCCGTCAGGCCGCAGGCAATTATCTGGTGCTGACGATCAACGATCAGGTGGTCGCGGTGCCGCAGGTGGCAGCGTCCTACGAAAAACCGGCAGTGCATGTTCCCATGCGCAGCGTCGATGATGCGCAAGCCGTCGTCAATCTGCTGCGCCAGGGAGGAAATTGATCCGGGCCTGAGCGCGCAATGCTGCCGGGTGTGTAGAGAGCGGGCGGTGACCGGTGACGGCACCGCCCGCGTGAGTTTGAAAACAGGGGCAGAACCCATGCATGGTGAGTACAAAGTCCACGGCGGCAAGCTGGTGGTGGTTGACCTGGAGGTGGATGGCGGGCAATTGCGCAACGTCAGTGTCGCCGGGGACTTTTTCCTGGAACCGCCGGAAGCGCTGGCGGATATCAGGCAGGCTTTGGATGGTTTGCTGGCCACTGCATCGGCTGAAGAGATCGCTGCGAGCATACGCCGGGCGCTGCGCCCGGACGCCGCGCTGATCGGCTTCAGCCCGGAGGCGGTGGCTATCGCGGTGCGGCGCGCCTTGGGCGTGGAGC
>NZ_JBQEKA010000080.1:0-13965 GCF_052103615.1 Kerstersia sp.
GCCTGGGGTCTGGGCTGGGAAGTCTGGCTCAACGGTATGGAAGTCACGCAGTTCACCTACTTCCAGCAGGTAGGCGGCATCGACTGCACGCCAGCAACCGGTGAAATCACCTACGGCCTGGAACGTCTGGCCATGTATCTGCAAGGCGTGGAAAGCGTCTATGACCTGGTCTGGACCGAAGGCGGCGCCGGCGGCGGCCGCGTGCTGTACCGCGACGTCTTCCATCAGAACGAAGTGGAGCAATCCACCTATAACTTCGAGCATGCCAGCACCGATATGCTGTTCGCTCATTTCAACGATTACGAAAACGAGGCCAAGCGCATGATCGCCGTGCCCCTGGCGCTGCCCGCCTATGAAAACGTGCTGAAGGCGGCCCATACTTTCAACCTGCTGGATGCCCGCGGCGCCATCAGCGTCACCGAGCGCGCCGCCTATATCGGCCGCATCCGCAATCTGTCCCGCAGCGTGGCCCAGGCCTATTACGAATCCCGCGAAAAGCTCGGTTTCCCGATGCTGGCCCGCAAGGAGGCACAGGCATGAGCCAAGCTATTACCGCCCCGCTGCTGGTCGAACTTTTCACCGAAGAACTGCCGCCCAAGGCGCTGCGCCGCCTGGGCATTGCCTTTGCCGAGCGCATCGAAGCTGAACTGCGTCAGGCTGGCCTGGTGGCTGGCGATACCGCCGCCACGCCTTATGCCACGCCGCGCCGCCTGGGCGTCTTCCTGCCCGCAGTGCTGGCGCAGGCGCCCGACCGCGAGTTTTCGGAAAAACTTATGCCGGTGAAAATCGGCCTGGATGCCAACGGCGCCGCCACGCCCGCGCTGCAAAAGAAACTGGCCGCCAAAGGCCTGGAACATCTGGATGTACAGGCGCTGGCCCGCGAATCCGACGGCAAGCAGGATTACCTGATCGCCAACGGCAAGGCTGCCGGCGCCACGCTGGCAAACGGCCTGCAACTGGCGCTGGATGCCGCCATCACGCACCTGCCCATCCCCAAAGTCATGCGCTACCAGTTGGCGGATGGCGTGACCTCCGTCAAGTTTGTCCGCCCGGCCCATGGCCTGGTGGCGCTGCACGGCAGTGACATCGTACCGGTACAGGCGCTGGGCCTGCAGTCCGGCCGCCAGTTGCACGGCCACCGCTTCCTGGCGCCGGCGCCATTCGACCTGCCGGCGGCCGGGGATTATGTCCGCCTGATGGCAGAAACCGGCAAGGTTCTGGTTTCCTTCGATGAGCGCCGCGCGCTGATCGACGGCGAACTGCGTGAACAGGCGCAGCGTCTGGGCGCATCGCTGGGTGATGAAGACCCTGAAGTGGCAGCATTACTCGATGAAGTGACCGCGCTGGTGGAATATCCAGTGGTTTATGTCGGGGAATTCGAAGAGCGATTCCTGGCTGTGCCGCAGGAATGCCTGATTCTCACGATGCGCCTGAATCAGAAATACTTCCCCTTGTTCGCCCCGGAAAACGGCAAGCTGACGCACCGCTTCCTGATCGTCAGCAATACGCTCACGGCCGATCCGCGCCATATCATCGAAGGCAATCAGCGCGTGGTGCGCCCGCGCCTGGCCGACGCCGAATTTTTCTTCGACACGGATCGCAAAACCCCGCTGGCCGCCCGCGTGCCCCAGCTGGAAAGCATTGTCTATCACAACAAGCTGGGCACCCAGCTTGAACGCGTGGAACGTGTCCGCGCGCTATCGCGCTGGCTGGCTGAAACCCTGGGTGCGCCTGTGGCTGATGCCGACCGCGCCGCGCTGCTGGCCAAGGCCGACCTCGGCACCAACATGGTGGGCGAGTTCCCTGAACTGCAAGGTGTCATGGGCGCCTACTATGCCGCTGGCGATGGCGAACCCGCCAGTGTGGTTCAGGCCCTGCGCGAGCAATACCGCATCCGCCTGGATCAGGCTGTCACCTCCGACAGCATCACGGCAGCCATTCTCTTCATTGCCGACCGCATCGAAACGCTGGTCGGCATCTGGGGCATTGGCCTGGCGCCGACTGGCGAACGCGACCCCTTCGGCCTGCGCCGCGCGGCGCAAGGCCTGATCAGCGCCTTCGAACAGTTGACAGCCGGCGGCTGGCTGTCGGTGCGCGAAAACAGCGCGCTGACCCTGGGCAGCCTGCTGCGCCAAAGCCTGGACAGCTTCCCTGCCGACCGTATTCCTGCCAGCGTGCTGCCGGAAATCGAGACTTTCGTCTATGAACGCCTGCGCAACCAACTGACCCAGGAACACGACCGCAGCGTGGTGGATGCCGTGCTGGCCACGCATCCGCCCCTGCACCAGGTTGGCGCACGGGTGGCCGCCGTCGCGCAATTCACCCAGTTGCCCGAAGCCGCCAGCCTGGCCGCCGCCAACAAGCGCATCGGCAATTTGTTGAAAAAAGCGGAACGCGCGGATACCCCGCTCAATCCTGCCCTGCTGACGGAACCGGCCGAACAGGCCCTGGCCAGCACCATGGATGCGCTGTCCGGCCCGGTTGCCAGCCAGTTCGCCGCCGGTGACTTCGCCGCCGCCCTGAGCACGCTGGCGCAAGCCCGCACTGCCGTAGATACCTTCTTCAATGACATCATGGTCATGGCTGAAGACCCCGCGGTGCGCGCCAATCGCCTGGCGCTGCTGGCCCGTCTGCACGGCCTTATGAACCAGGTGGCAGACCTTTCCCGGCTCGCTCAGTGAAGCTCATCATCCTCGACCGCGACGGCGTCATCAACCAGGACAGCAAGGCCTTCGTCAAATCGCCTGACGAATGGCTGCCGCTGCCTGGCAGCCTGGAAGCCATGGCCCGCCTGTCGCAATCCGGCTGGCGCATCGCCGTGGCGACCAACCAGTCCGGGCTGGCCCGCGGCCTGTTCGACATGGAAACCCTCAATGCCATGCACGCCAAGATGCGGCGCGCGCTGGCGGCGCTGGGCGGCACCGTGGATGCCATTTTCCTCTGCCCGCATGGCCCGGAAGAATCCTGCGGCTGCCGCAAGCCTGCGCCGGGCATGCTGTCTGACATCAGCCGGCGTTTCGAAACGCCCCTGGCAAGCGTGCCCATGGTCGGCGATTCCCTGCGCGACCTGCAAGCGGCCGCCGCCGCGGGCGCCCAGCCCTGGCTGGTGCGCACCGGCAACGGCCAGGCCACGGCCGCAGCCGGACAATTGCCCCCTGGCACCCGGATTGCCAACGACCTTACCGCAGTGGTTGATACCCTGCTTGCCGAGCACGATACCCCATGATCTGGCTACGCTCCTTGATCTACGCAGTCTTCCTGACTGTCACTGTCATTCCCTACGCCCTGGCTTGCCTGCTTTGGGCACCGCTGCCCAGAGGGCCGCGCTACCGGCTGACCGTCGGCTGGGCCCAGCTGGCGCTTTGGGGCGCCCGCGTCATCTGCGGAATCCGCTGGCAGATCCAGGGGCTGGAAAACCTGCCTGACGGTCCCGCCGTCATTCTTTCCAAGCACCAATCCGCCTGGGAAACCCTGTTTTTCCCCGCCAAGATGCCCCGCCAGGTGTGCTACGTCTATAAAAAAGAACTCCACTTCGTGCCCTTTTTCGGCTGGGGCCTGGCGCTGCTGCGCATGATCCCCATCGACCGCAAACAAGGCCATGACGCCTTCAGCCAGGTCTTGAGCCTAGGCCGTTTGCGCCTGGCCGAGGGCCGCTGGCCCCTGCTGTTTCCGGAAGGCACCCGTGTGCCCTCCGGGCAGCGCCGCCGCTACAAAATGGGCGGCGCCCGCCTGGCGGCAGAAGCCGGTGTGCCGGTTATCCCAATCGCCCACAACGCGGGTGACTGCTGGCCGCGCAATTCCTTCCTCAAGCACCCAGGAATGGTGACCGTCTCCATCGGTCCGGCCATAGACTCTGCCGGGCTGGACAGCAACGAGCTGAACGCCCGTGTCGAAGCCTGGATCGAAACGGAAATGCGCCGTATCAGCCCGCAGCATTACCCTGGCTCAAACCAGGCTGCGTGAAATACACTCCCGGCTATGCCCCGTTCTTCTCCGCTTCAAGTCGATTTGTTCGCGCCAACCCAGTCCATCACGACTCACGGCAGCCCGTCTGCCGATGCCTTGCGCAGTACCGCGGAAACCGGCAATGGTTTTCTGCAGCAGCAACCCGGACGCCTCATCATGGACCGGCCGCTGCAATTGCCGCCTGGCGCGCAATGGCGTGAAACCCTGTCGGGCGCCCAGCGCCTGGGCTACACGCTCATGCGCTCACGCCGGCGCACCATCGGTTTTCTCATCAGCGACGACGGCTTGCGCGTGACCGCGCCGTCGTGGGCCAGCCAGGCCCAGATCGACGATGCCGTCCGGCAAAAAACCCGCTGGATTGTCACCAAACTGGAAGCCTGGCAGCAGCGGCGCACCCAACTTTCCATGGCGCATACGCGCTGGCAGCACGGCGGCGAATTTCCCTTTCTTGGGGTCAGCGTGCGCATCGCCCTGGGCGCAGCGCCTGCCATGGGCGCGCAAGGCCAGCAGAGCTACCAGGGCAATCCTGGCAGCCCGGCTGCCGGTGATGTGCTGCATCTCAGCCTGCCCAGGGATGCCGAAAGCTCACGAATCCGAGAAATCACCGAAGCCTGGCTGCAACGCCAGGCAGCCGCCCTGTTCCAGCAGCGCCTGCAGCACATGGCGTCCCTGCATGGCCTGAACGTGCGCAGCCTGAGGCTCTCGGCGGCACGCACGCGCTGGGGTTCCTGTACCAGTGATGGCCGCATCATGCTGAACTGGCGCCTGGTGCATTTCTCCCCGGCCATTATTGACTATGTGATCGCCCACGAACTGGCGCACTTGCGTGAAATGAATCACGGCCCCGACTTCTGGCATGAAGTCAGTCGTATCATTCCTGATTATGAACAGGCGCGCGCCGCGCTGCGTGCCCATCATCCCGGCGATATTCCGGTGCTATAAGTCTTCTGGCGCCATCCGGCACGCAGTCATCGTCCAGGCCCCCCATTCCTCTCTCCTGCCGCCATGCTGAACACGCTCTGGTTAGCCTTTTTCCTTATCGCCGCCCTGGCTGCAGGCATACGCTGGCTGGCCTATGGCGATGCCGAGGTATTTTCCGCGCTGGTCAAAAGCCTGTTCAGTATGGCGGAAACCTCGGTCAGCATCATGATCGTGCTGTTCGGCACCCTGACGCTCTGGATGGGTTTTCTGCGCATCGCGGAACGCGCTGGCCTGATCGAAAAACTGGCCGTGCTGCTGGGGCCCTTGTTTGCCCGCCTCATGCCGGACGTCCCGCGCGGCCACCCGGCCATCGGCCTGATCACCATGAATTTCGCCGCCAACGGCCTGGGGCTGGACAATGCCGCCACACCCATCGGCCTGAAGGCCATGCGTGAGCTGCAAACCCTCAACCCGCGGCCAGATACGGCAACCAATGCCCAGATTTTGTTTCTGGCGCTCAATGCGTCTTCGCTGACGCTACTGCCCGTCACGCTCTTCATGTTCCGGGCGCAGCAAGGCGCCCCCGACCCGACCCTGATCTTCCTGCCCATCTTGCTGGCGACCAGCGCTTCGACGCTGGCGGCGCTGCTTTCGGTCGCGTGGATGCAGCGTTTGCGGCTGCATGACCCGGTTGTCCTGCTCTGGTTCGCCGTGATTGGCCTGATTCTGGGCGGCATCATGGCTTTTTCGCTGACGCTGTCCGCCACGGCGCTGTCGGCCATGTCTTCGCTGGCGGGCAATCTGACGCTATTCGGCGTCATCGTGGCATTTGTGGCAGTCGGCGCCTGGCGCAAGGTTCCCGTCTATGACGCTTTTGTCGAAGGCGCCAAGGAAGGCTTTGAGGTCGCAAAGAATCTGCTGCCATATCTGGTGGCCATGCTCTGCGCCATAGGCGTCCTGCGCGCCTCAGGCGCCCTGGATTACCTGCTGGACGGTATCCGTTACCTGGTGGCCTCGACCGGCCTGGACACGCGTTTTGTTGACGCCCTGCCCACCGCCCTGACCAAACCGTTCTCCGGCAGCGCGGCACGCGCCATGATGCTGGAAACCATGCAGCATTTCGGTGTGGACAGTTTCCAGGGTTTGCTGGCCGCCACTGTTCAGGGCAGCACGGAAACCACTTTTTATGTGCTGGCGGTTTATTTTGGCTCGGTCGGCATTCAGCGCGCCCGCCATGCGGTGGGCTGCGCCCTGATCGCCGACCTCGCAGGCGTGATCGCCGCGATTGCCGTGTGCTACTGGTTCTTCGGCTAAGCCAGGGCTAAGGCCCCTCTTGGGCAGCCCCCCTTTGGGGCGCAGCCGGCCTGCCATGCAGAAACAAGCAGCGGAAAACAAACAGCGGAAAACAAACGGCAAGATGACCGGCAGGCTGGCGCCTGCGGCCCACGCAGCGTCTGGCAGGCATACCGCCCGCCAGATACTGGCCTGCCGCTCAGTCCAGCCAATCAGTCCAGCCAATCAGCCCTACCGATCAACC
Organism: Kerstersia sp.; assembly: GCF_052103615.1. Taxonomy (NCBI): domain Bacteria; kingdom Pseudomonadati; phylum Pseudomonadota; class Betaproteobacteria; order Burkholderiales; family Alcaligenaceae; genus Kerstersia; species Kerstersia sp. Next base: position 6,425 of record NZ_JBQEKA010000080.1, read on the forward strand.
CTGCAATCAGTCCTGCTCTGACGAAGCGTCTTGCGCCGCGTTGCGGTCAGGCGCAGCGCTCACCCGGCCTGCTGCCAGCAGCGCATCGGACAGGCCGATATACTGCGCCACCGTCACGCTCTCGGCGCGATCGGTAGGCTCAATGCCCAGGGCTTCCCAGGGAATATCTTCAGCCCAATCGGCCAGCACGCGGCGCAGCATCTTGCGACGCTGGGAAAAGGCGCGCGCCACCACCGTGGAAAATGCGGCCTCGCTTTGAGGCTGCGGGCGATCCGCCGGCAAAGGGCGCATACGCACAATCGCCGACATCACCCGCGGCGGCGGATCAAACGCTTCCGGCGGCACATCGAACAGATTGATCATGCGGTAACGCGACTGCAGCATCACCGACAAACGGCCATAATCCGCGCTGCCAGGCTTGGCAACCATGCGGTCAATCACTTCCCGCTGCAGCATGAAATGCTGATCGCGCACCTGATCGGCCACCGCCATCAGATGAAACAGCAACGGGCTGGAGATGTTGTAAGGCAGATTCCCCACAATACGCACGCCCTGGCCGAAGGTCGAAAAATCGACCGTCAAGGCATCGGCCTCGTGAACCGTCAGCTTGTCCGCCGGGTACTGGCGCCGCAACCGCCCGGCCAGGTCCCGGTCGATCTCCACGGCGTGCAGATGATCCAGGCGTTCGAGCAAGGGCCGGGTCAATGCTGACAACCCTGGGCCGATTTCTACCATCAAGTCATTGCGTTCGGGCGCGATCGCACGCACGATTTCATCCACTACTGCCAGATCACTCAAAAAGTGCTGGCCAAAGCGCTTGCGCGCCTGATGTGCTGCCATACCTGCTTACTCCTGTTCCAGCCGCTGACGGCGTTCCAGGCGGTTGTCGATATAGGCGCGTTCGCGCAGTTGCTCCAGCCACTCCTCGAAAGCCGGCAAAGCGCGGCGCTCGAACAGAATCTGGCGCGCCTGCATGCGCTGATAGGCTTCAGCCATGTCCTGCGTGCGGCGGGAATCCACCTTGATCAGGTGCCAGCCGAACGGCGATTTAACCGGTTCGCTGAGGTCGCCTTCCGACAGCGCATCCATAGCTTGCTCGAACTGCGGCACGGTTTCGCCCGGCGACAGCCAGCCCAGATCCCCGCCTTGCGGCGCGCTGGAATCCTTGGAATAGCGGCGCGCCAGGTCTTCGAAGGATTCTCCGCCCTGGAGAATACGCAGACGCAATTGGTCCAGCTGCTGTTTGGCGCGCTCATCGCTCATGACCGCGCTGGTACGGATCAGAATATGGCGGGCCTTGGTCTGGGTCACCGGCATGGGCGCCTGGGAATTGAAATCCACGCCATGATCGGCGCCGTTGCGCTGCTGCGCCGTCGCCTCATCGCTGCGCGAAACGACTTTCAGAATGTGATAGCCCAGGCCGCTGCGCACCAATTCGCTCACTTGGCCTTGCGGCACGGAGGCAACAGCGCGCACGAACAAATCCGGCCAGCTGTTCATTGGCCGTTCGCCCATCAGGCCGCCTTGCAGCGCCTCTGCCCCCTGCGATTCGGCAGCCGCCACGGCAGCGAAGTCTTCACCGCCGCGCACCCGCGCCAGAATGGCCTCGGCGCGCGCGCGCGCCGCCGCCTCTTCGTCGCGTGAGCTGTTTTCCGGCACTCGCACCAGAATCTGCGCCAGCGCCACCGGGCCGGATGCGGCCGCGGCCATGCCGTTGCCGCTCTGGCCCTTGGTACGCTCATCGCGGATAAAGGCATCGACCTCGGAATCCGGAATCATGATGGTGGAATCCACCACCCGCTGACGCAGCCTATCCATCATGATGTCACGCCGCAATACCTCCATATAGGCCGGCCAGCTCAAACCGGAAGCCGTGACCTGCTGGCGCATCTGCTCTTCGGTAAAGCCGTTGCGCTGGGCAATCGTCGCCACCGCCCCGTTCAGTTCGGCATTGCTCACACTGAGATTGAGCCGCTTCGCTTCCTGGTCTTCCAGGCGCTCGCTGATCATGCGCTCAAGCACCTGCCGCTGCAGCACGGCCGGGTCGGGCAAGGCCACCCCTTGCGAACTCAGCTCGCCTTGCGCCTGCGCCGTGCGCTGGTTCAATTCTTGCAGCGTGATGACATCGTTATCGACGATGGCCGCAATGCCATCAACGACCTTTTCCGCCCCCGGCCGGACCTGCGCCGCAGCCGCCGGACTGGTTTGCGCCTGCGCCGTGCCAAGGCTGGCCAAGGCCAGCGCGGCCATCAAGGGCAACTGCTTGAGTCTAACGTTAAGCATGTATTTATTCGTACCTATCAAAGCGCGTGCCCTGCGGCACACTCGGATTCACGGACTCATAGCCCGGTATGCTTCTGGACAACAGACCCAGGGGATCCGTTCCCAGCGAGCCGAGTCCGGTCAGCTCGAGCTGCAGGAAGAAAGTCGTATTGGTGTCGTTGGACGCCACGGCATAGCGCTGGAATACCGCGCGCGCTGCCCAGCAGCAATCGCCCTTGTATTCCAGGCCGGCTATCGACTGCGTGACGCGGCTATCCAGCATGGAATAGTCGATGCGCCCCACGCCGTACCAGCGGTTGCTCAGCGGCCATTGGCCGGCAAAGCTGATCTGCTCGCGCCCTTGCAACTGATATTGGGCATCCACGGTGGGATCACGCTGATAGCGATAGGCCAGCGTCATGGAGGCCAGCCGTTGCGGGCGCCAGCGCGCGCTCAGCGTCGAGCGCATCCAGCGTTCCTGGTGCGGATCATACTGCAGCACCGCCTGGGTGCTGAAGGTGTCCGTCCAGGCAGTGGTTGCGCCCATCAACAGATCGGAACGACGGTTCTGGCGCGGCGCCTCGCCTGGCAGGGCGACGCGCTGGTTTTCGAAATACAGGCGTTGCGCGACCGACAGGCTGACACGCTCAAAGCCATTGCTGGCGTCCATCCAGCGCGAAGTCAGCCCCAGGGTGACCTGATTCGCGTTGGCAATGCGATCCCAGCCGCCGGTATAAAGGTTTTCATCAAAGGCCTGCGCCATATTGAAGGATGCCAGCGCCGTGTCGTAAGTCGGCAGATCATCCTGATAGCGGTACGGCACATACAGATAATAGACACGCGGCTCCAGCGTTTGCTGGGCCGGCTTGCCGAACAGCGTGGTATTGCGTTCAAACACCATGCCGCTATCCAGCGACAGGATAGGCAAGGCGCGGCTGGCGACCGTGCGGTAAGACGACATGCCGCCAGGCAGGCTATACCAGTTCTGGCCGCCCCAGCGGGTGTCATAACGCGTGACGTGCATCCCGGCCTTGGGCGTGATGTACCAGCCTGCCCGCTCGATGGGATAAGCCATCGTCGCATACGACACAAAACGCTGGCCTTGCGGCCCCGTGCGCTGGCCGTCATAAATGGGCCGCTGGAACCAGGTCGCGGTATTTTCCCAGGCCAGATCCAGCCCTTGCCAGTTATAGCGCAAGCCCTTGAAGCTCAGCTCAGGCAGCTTGTCGTAGGGGGGAATCAGCGGCGCGTCCGGATCCTGCAGCGTCTGGTACGACTCTACCGCCACCCCGGCGCTCCAGTAGCCATCGCCCCAGCCGACGCGGCCATTGCGCGGCAGATAGGTACGGCTGGCCTCACTCAGCCCGACCGCCGAAATATCACGGAAATAGTTGTCGTCCGACGCGCGGTTCACATCCCAGTCCGCGCTGAAGCCATGGCCCAGATCCTGGAAATGCTTCCAGCCATACACCCAGCGATCCGTGCGCGTCACACGGTCATTCGGCAGGTAGGCGCCCGTCATTTCCCCTTTGAAGGACTCCCCCATGTAGCGGAATTCGCCCCCCAGCATCATGCCGCGCTTGGTCAGCAAACGCGGAGTCAGGGTCATGTCGTAATTCGGCGCCAGATTCAGGTAATACGGCACGGAAATGTCGATGCCGCCCTTGGTCGTCGTCCCGTAGGTCGGCAGCAGCAGGCCGCTTTTGCGTTCCTTGCGCACCGGGAACGTCAGATAGGGGGATGCCAGCAGCGGCACGCCCTTGAAATACAGCACGGCGTTGCGCGCTTCGCCGTCATTGGCGGCGTAGTCGATATCCACCCGTTCGGCTTCGATGAACCAGGCGGGATCCGGGCACGGGCAGCCGCTGTAGATCACGTCTTTCAGGCGCATATTATTGCGCCCGTAAATTTCCGCATGCGCGGCCTTGCCGGAACCGCCGGACGGGCCGACCCGGAAGGACGGCTGCTCGATCTCGCCGACATCCGTCTCGAAGTTATAGTGCAGGCCCGGCCCTTCGATACGGCCGCCGCCACGCATCAGACGCACATCGCCACGCGCTTCGACCTGGCCGGTGGCGCCGTTGTAGTCGATGTAATTGCCCTTGAGCACCGAGTCGTAGCGGCGCAATACGGCATCTCCCTGCATGATGACGCGGGAATCGGGCTGCCCTTCGGTCTGGTCACTGTTGGCGAAGACGGGCATGTCGTCCTCGCTGAGCCGGGTACGGTCTATCAGCAGGGAAGACTCGCGCAATGCCTGAGGACGCGACACATCACCGGCCAGGCCCACCTGGGCCTGGACAGCAGGCAAACAGCCTGCGGCAAGCAGGGCGACGGATAAGAACAAACGCACGAAAAGGAAACCGCCATAGAATATCGTGCCGGTATTATAGAGATATAGAACATCGGTTCTATGGGCATGTCTGAGGATTTCCTTTGCAATTCCCTTCCGGCCGTCTCTTGAACGTGCCCTCTCGCCTGACTGAATGCCTTTCGGAACCTGCTTTGAACGCCACGATTCCCTCTGATTCCAGGCTAGACCTGGTGAACCATTGGCTTGCCAAGCTGCCCGCCAGCTTCGAACTGGCCATTGAAACCCTGCGCCCCGCCTCCAGCGATGCCAGCTTCCGCCGCTACTTCCGTCTGGACAGCAGCGTGTACGGCACGCTGATCGTCATGGACGCCCCGCCGCCGCAGGAAGATTGCCGTCCCTTCATCGACATCTGCAAACGCTTGCAGGCCAGCGGCGTGAATGTGCCGGTTATCCTGGCCGAAAATCCGGAGCAAGGCCTGCTGCTGTTAAGTGACCTGGGCACCCAAACTTATTTCGCCCGTCTGCAAGAGCAGCCCGGCGACGCCGAAATCGAATCGCTGTACCGGGGCGCCATCGACTCCCTGATACGGGTCCAGCAAGCGCCTGCCGAGGGCTTGCCGCTATTCGACCAGGCCACCTTGCTGGCGGAGCTATCCGTTTTTGAAGAGTGGTATCTGAACCGCCATCACGGCGTGACGCTCACCGACACCGAGCGCAACACCCTGTCACAAATTTTCCAGACCCTGACCGCGCACAATACCGCTCAGGCGCAAGTTCTGGTGCACCGTGACTACCATTCTCCCAACCTGATGCTGCCCACCGCAGACAAGCAACAGCCTGGCATCATCGACTTCCAGGATGCGCGCCTGGGGCCGATTTCCTACGACCTGGCGTCTTTGCTACTGGATGCCCGCACCACCTGGGATGAAGCCCGGCAACTGGACTGGGGCATACGCTATTGGGAACAGGCCCGCCGCGCCGGCCTGCCCGTGCCCGATGACTTCGCCGTCCTGCACCAGGACTACGAATGGATGGGCCTGCAACGCAATCTGCGCATCCTGGGCGTGTTCTCCCGCCTGAATCACCGTGACGGCAAGGACTGGTATCTGGCGCACCTGCCGCGCCTCAACGCTTATGTGCGCCAGGTCTGCGGCCGCTACCGGCCATTCACACCGTTGCTGCGCATCCTGGATCGCGTCGATCAGATCACCCCTACTGCCGGTTATACCTTCTGATGCGTGCCATGATTCTTGCCGCCGGACGCGGCGAACGCATGCGCCCGCTGACCGATACCCTGCCCAAGCCCATGCTGGCGGCAGGCGGGCAGCCGCTGATTGCCTGGCATTTGCAGGCGCTGGCCGGCGCAGGGATCCGGGACGTCGTGATCAATCACGCCTGGCTGGGGCAGCGCATCGTTGATGCCCTGGGCGACGGCAGCCGCTGGGGGGTGCGCATCCAGTACTCCGCCGAGGGCGAACCCGCGCTGGAAACCGCCGGCGGCATCGCCCGCGCCCTGCCCCTGCTGGGCGGCGACCCTTTTCTCGTCCTCAATGGCGATGTCTGGTGCGACTGGCGGCCCGGCGCGGCTGCCACCATCGCCGCCGAACTGGATGGCACCCTCCGGCAAGCCTGGCTGCTGCTGGTCACCAACCCGGCTCATCACCCTGAGGGCGACTTCATCCTGAACGAGCAAGGCCTGCTGCGCCCACGCGGCACGGACAACGGCGCCCTGACCTATGCCGGTATCGGCGTTTTCCATCCCGCGCTATTCGCGGGGGTTTCAGGCGACCACCCTGCTCCGCTGGCGCCCTTGCTGCGGCAGGCCATGGCAAGCCAAAGCGTGCTCGGCAGCCGCCACAGCGGGCAGTGGACAGACGTCGGCACGCCCCAGCGCTTGACGGAGCTGGACCAATACCTGCAACAAAACCGTACCAACCCCTAACGCCCGGAAACGTCTTGCATTCTCCGGCGGCGGCCAAGCGTAATACACTGTCGCCTGCCGGCGACGCAGCGCTCCCGGCAACTCGGCGGTCTGCTCCGCCGGCCCCGCTTGCAACCGCCGGCCTCACATGCTGGCCGACACACCCAGCTAGGATTTCAACGCATGGCACTGTTCAGTTCTTCCAAACGTCCTGTTTTCAAGCCCTCCCCCTATGACACCGGCAAACGCCGCCACCGCATGCCGCGCTGGCTGGCACAGATGCTGTTCGGTGCCATCATCGGTGCTGCGGGCTGGTACTTTCTGCAAAACAGTTATGGCCCCAAGCGGCTGACTGTCACGGAATCCCAGCAACTGACCCAGGAACTGAATGCCGCCAAGCTGGAAACCCAACGGCTGCGGGATGAACTGGATGCGCTCAACAGCGAACACAGCAGCGTGAGGAACAACGCAGAGCAATGGCAGGCCCGCGCCAACCGCGCCGAAGCCGTTTCCGAGCCGCTGCAACAGGAAATCGACGCGCTGATCGAACTGCTGCCTGCAGACCCCCGAGGCTATACGCCTGGCATCAGCGGCGCCCGTTTCTCCCAGAAAGACGATGCGCTGGAGTATCAGATCGTCCTCTTGCAGCCCGCCAGCGCAGCCGCCTTCAAGGGCACGCTGGAACTGGTCGTGGACGGCCGCTACGGCAATGGCCGCAACGACGTCGTGCGCCTGGAAGGCCCGGCAGTCGATCTGACGCGTTATCAGACCCTGCTCAACAGCGGCAGCCTGCCCGCCGGTTTCCAGGCGCGCCAAGTCACCTTGCGCGTGCTGGATGAAGCTGGCAAGCAGCGTGCCATGCGCGTGCTGCGCGTGCGCTAAGCGGCCAGCCTGAACCGCTGCGCTTGCCCTGCGGCGCAGCAAACATCGAAGCGGTCATGAAATCGGCCATAAAATCGGCCACCAAAAAAAAAGCCAGACGGGAAGTCTGAACTGACCCCCGAAAGTTGGACATAGATCCAACCTTCGGGGTTTTTTACATGA
>NZ_JBQEKA010000081.1:0-13944 GCF_052103615.1 Kerstersia sp.
CGGCTAACTATCTCTTTCCGGTTTTTTTTGCAGTGCTTTATCTGTTCCTATTCAGCCTGTATTGCAACCGGCCGGCGCAGAAATGGCGCTACTTTTTCCTGCTATGCCTGACAGGATTGCTGGCGGGCTGCTCGAATGAGAACACCGGCTGGGTGATGGTGGCGGCGACGCTGGCGGGGGCGGTTTACATGCATTGGCGGCATCAAGATAGGGCGGTCTGGCTGCTGTTGGTGCCGGTGTTGCTGGGATTCGGTGTCTTGTTGCTGAGTCCAGGCAATGCGGCACGCGCGGCCCATCCTGCTTTTGCCGAGTTTTATCAGACCCGTTTTCTTGAGCGCATATTGCGCTTCACTTTTTCAGGCGGCTTTCCTAAGTCGGTAGCGAAGCTTTTGCCGTTCTGGGGGGCTGCCGCGGTGTTGTTGGCCGTGGGGCGTCGGGCCGCATGGTCGCGCCCTTGCCGCTGGGCGGCCTTGATCGCGATGGCTTTCGCATTTGCCAGCGCTTATTCAATGGTCATGTCGCCAACGTTTCCCAGCCGAGCACTGAGTGGGCCCGTTTTCTTCATGCTGATTGCGGTTGCGTTTGCATATACGCCATTGGTCTCCAGCGCGGGCGGCGTCTTTTTGCGATGGCGCGTTGGATTCATAGCTGTGTCGGTGTTAGTGGCGTTGCTGGCTTATGTGGCACTGCTGTTTTCATATCAGCGTATTGCTTTGCAGGAAGAAGTGCGTTTGGCGCTGATCAAGCAAGCCGTGAGTAATGGCAGGTCGATTGCTGAGGTACCGGTATTTTTCTATCCGGCCTCCCTGCGCAATGGCGATGCGGTGGATTCCTATCACAACGAAATTGCAATGGGAGAGCATTACGGCATGAGCGAGATTCTGGCGGTGCCTCTGGATTACGACTACTCCGTGATACTCGATGGGGAAGGCTATCCCGCGCAGGCTGCGTCGCTCGGTGACACTCCTATATTTGATACGCTGTTTTCAGGACGCAGCAATATTCGCGGCGGAACGACTGCCGTCCTGGTTGGGCCGGAAATTCCTTCGGGAAATTTTGCAGATGCTCAGTTGCGCATAGTCTTCACGCTGCGTGATGGGCGGCAAGAGAGTCGGGCGATACCGTTTGTCCTGCATCCCGCGCCAGAGGGGCAGATGGCTGGTCTGAGGGTTCCGTTGGCCAAGGCTGATATCACGGGGCTGACTTATCAGGTGATTCTTGCCGACGGCACGGAAAGCACAATAAAGGGAAGCTTTGCGTTGCGATGACGCCCGCGTTCTATCACAGGGGTGACAGGGGGGGCAATAAGCCTCCCCTCTAAAAAGCCAGGAAACTTTACCGTTTTCTGGCTTTTTTAGATGGGGGCTAGCGTGGCTGCCGGTAGCCTTGCGTTTGTCTGCTGCCGTTACGCTATTCGCGATTTTTCTTCTGTGTTGCCGCGCGTGTTGCGAAGGCGATGATGGCCAGGCCGGCTGCGATCAGTGCAATCAGCGTGGCAGGGGAAATACTGCTTGCCGTGCTCTGGGCGCCAGCAGCCGGCTGCAGCGCGGCCCATAGGCCGGCGCCGGCCAGGGCGATGCCCAGGATGGTGCCCAGCCATTCAAGCCGGGCCAGCAGGCGTGACATGGGCACCGGGGAAACCGGGAAAATCCGCCGCAGATCGGCCAGGTACACGATGATATACGCGCAGCCGATCAGCACGCCGAGGCCATAGCCCAGGCTGTGGCGGAAAGTAAAGTAGGCCAGCACCAGTCCGCCCAGGCCAAGGACGGTCAGAAACGTATTGAAGAGGCCAAGGATAAAGGCGGGATAAGCGCTGAAATCCCGCACCTCGACAAAACCGCCAGGAATCATGAGGGCCAGGTTGAGTGTGGAGGCAAGCAGCAGTACGGTCAGCAGGGTATCAAGCATGCTATTGGGCCTGGGGATGTCGGGGCAGGGGGTAAGCAGGGGATAAGAAGCAGGGGCGGGCGAAGCGGAACGAAGGCTCCGTCAGCCCGGAGGGCCGCACCGGTGTTATCGCTCGTTCACGCCGATGATTTTGGTGTGGCTCAGGCAGTGCGCGGAAATTTTGTAATTGAAGACGATATAGCCTATGCCCAGTGTCAGGATGCTGATGATCGCCCAGAGGATGATATTTCCGATCATGCTGGCCAGGTCTATCGTGCAGACCAGACGGCCGACGCGCGCGCCCTGCGCATCATAGGCATAGGTTCGGCTGATGATGTATTTCTGCATGTAGTACGGAAATACGAAGAGGGCCAGGCCCAGTGTGACCAGGGTCAGCAAGACCCAGATTACGACATGCCCGATGACTTCCATGAAGCCGAGATCGGATTTCAGTTGCAGGGGCTGGAAGGCAGGGGTCATGGTGTATGGCCTGAAAGAAGAAAAAGGGCACTGGCAGTCTCGCCAGAGAAAGAGGATGGGTTTTGGCGGGGGCTGCTAGCGAGTGCGCTTGAACCGCCGCCTGAGCCTCCGTCAGAACCATCGCCCGAAATCCCGCCAGAAACCCCGCTAAAGAAGCGCTTCCCCGGCGCGCCGGGGCCAGGCCCCGACTGGCGCGAGGTTCAGGCTGCGACGGGGATCAGGGATTTCAATGCAACGCTGGCGTCCACGACGGTTTCAGGGGCGGGGCTGACGCCCAGCTCCAGCAGCTTGCGGCTGGTGACGTGATCCAGCGGCGCGTTGACCGATTCTACGCAAACCAGCACGCCGTTGACATAGTGGAACAGCGAGAATGACTCAGGTTTGGCGCCCTGGCGCCGCACGATCAGCTGGTCGTCCGTGCCGGGCGCGGGGGGCAAGCCGGCCATTTGCAGGCGCAGGCCGCCTTGTTCGGACCAGAACCAGGGCAGCGCCTTGTGTGCGGCGGGGGTGCCGGTCAGCGTGGCGCAGGCCGTCTTGGCCTGATCGTTGGCATTTTGCACCGATTCCAGGCGCAGCTGGCGCCCGGTGTAGGCTTCGTCGAAGCGGGTGCAGTCGCCTATCGCCAGAATGTCCGCATCGCTGCTGCGCATGTGGGCATCCACGATGATGCCATCGCTGCACGTCAGCCCAGCGGCTTCGGCCAAGGCGGTTTCTGGCACGGCGCCTATGCCGACGACCAGGACATCCAGCGGCAGGCGTTCGCCGCCGGCGGTCACCACCGCAGTGACCTTGCCATCCTGAATCTCGAAAGCGTCGGCGGTGGCGTCTGTGCGTATGTCCATGCCGTTGGTGCGGTGGCTGTTCAGCACGTGTTCCGACAATTCCGCCGATGCGGCGCGGCCCATCAGGCGTGGCGCCGCTTCCAGAACGGTGACTTGTTTGCCCTGGGCATGCGCGGTCGCCGCGATTTCCAGACCAATAAAGCCGCCGCCCAGGATCACGACACGTTGCGCTCCGGCCAGCAGGGCGCGCAGCCGTTCCGCGTCGGCCGCGTGGCGCAGGCTGGTGACGTTGCTGAGCGGTGCTTCCAGTGCGGGCAAGGTGCGCGCGCGGGTGCCGGTTGCCAGCACGAGGCGGTGCCAGGCGAGTTCGCTGCCGCTTTTCAGGCGCACCCGGCGGGCATTCCTGTCGATGGCCACGACGCTGTCACCAGCGATGACCTGTATGCCGGCCTGTTCGTACCAGTCGGACGGCCGGTGGGGCATGGGCTGCTCTTCAGCGGCCTTGAGAAAGGCTTTGGAGAGCGGCGGGCGGTGGTAGGGCAGCAGCGGCTCTTCGCAGATCAGGATGGTGCGCGCGCCCAGGCCAGCCTGAGACAGGCCGGCGCAGAGTTGCGCGGCGGCATGGCCGCCGCCGACGATGATGATGGATTCGGTTGCAGGTGTGCTCATGGGATCTTGCTGCCTCAGGCGCGCAGGCGGTCATATTGGCCGCGCACTTTGTCCAGGGTTTCGCGGAATTGCGCGACGCGCAGTTTTTCCTGTTCCACCACGGCCGCGGGCGCGCGGGCGACGAAGTTCTCATTGGACAGCTTGCTTTCCGCCTTGGTGATTTCGCCTTCCAGGCGGGCAATCTCTTTTTCCAGGCGGGCTTTCTCGGCAGCCACGTCGATTTCCACATGCAGCATCAGGCGGGCATCGCCGACGACCTGAACCGGTGCGCCGAGGTCGGGCAGGGCAGTGACGATTTCCACGCCGCTCAGCTTGGCGAGCGAAGCCAGGTAGGGGCGCTGGATTTCCAGCGTTGCGGCGTCACCTTCCGCCAGCAGCGGCACGCGTTGCGCGGGCGACAAATTCATTTCGCCGCGCAGCGCGCGTACGGCTTCGATACGGGCCTTGAGCGCCTCAATGGCCGCTTCGGCTTCCGCATCCTGCAGGCTGGCGTCGGCCAGCGGGTGCGCCTGGATGCTGATGCTGGTTTCCTCGCCCTCGGCGCGCACGCCGGCGGCGACGGAGACGCGCTGCCACAGCTCTTCGGTGATGAAGGGCATGATGGGGTGGGTAATGCGCAGCAGGCTGTCGAGCACATGCAGCAGGGTGTCGCGGGTGGCCTGGGCCTGCTCCGGCGTGCCTTGCTGAATCTGCACTTTCGAGAGTTCCAGATACCAGTCGCAGTACTCGTTCCAGGCGAACTGGTAGATGGCGTTGGCGATATTGTCGAAGCGGTAGCCGGCATAGCCTTTTTCGACTTCGGCGGCCAAGGTTTGCAGGCGGCTCAGAATCCAGCGGTCGGCAATGCTGAGCGCGGCGCGATTCGCGGGCGCCCCGGCCTGCGCGACCTGATGGCCTTCGGTCTGCATCAGCACGAAGCGGGTGGCATTCCACAGCTTGTTGCAGAAGTTGCGATAGCCTTCGCAGCGTTTCAGGTCGAAATTGATGTTGCGGCCCAGCGTGGCATAGGCGGCCATGGTGAAGCGCAGCGCATCGGCGCCGTAGGCCGGAATGCCGTCAGGGAATTGCTTGCGCGTTTTCTTTTCGATGTCGCCGGCTTGCTTGGGGTTCATCAGGCCGAAGGTGCGTTTCTTGAGCAGGCCTTCGAGGTCGATGCCGTCGATCAGATCGACAGGGTCCAGGGTGTTGCCCTTGGACTTGCTCATTTTCTGGCCGTCGGCATCGCGGATCAGGCCGTGCACATAGACATCATTGAACGGCACTTTGCCCGTCAGGTGCGTGCTCATGATGACCATGCGCGCCACCCAGAAGAAAATGATGTCAAAGCCTGTCACCAGCACGCTGGAAGGCAGGTAGCGCTGAATATCGGGCGTGTCTTCGGGCCAGCCGAAGGCGGTGAAGGGCACCAGCGCGGACGAGAACCAGGTGTCCAGAACATCCTGGTCGCGCGTCAGCGCGCCTTGCACACCAGCGGCGCGGGCCTGGGCGTAGGCATCTTCTTCGCTGTGGGCGACGAACAATTGGCCGTCTTCGGCGTACCAGGCGGGAATCTGGTGGCCCCACCACAGTTGCCGGGAAATGCACCAGTCCTGGATGTTTTCCAGCCACTGATAATAGGTCGTGGTCCAGTTGTCCTGGAAGAACTTGATATCGCCGTTGCGCACCACGTCCAGCGCCACTTCGGTGATGCTCTTGCCTTCATGGCTGGAGCCTGCGCCGGCAGGCTTGCTCATGGCGACAAACCACTGGTCGGTCAGCATGGGTTCCAGCACGACCCCGGTGCGGTCGCCCTTGGGCTGCATCATCTTGTGGCTGTCGATACAAACCAGCAGACTCTCGGCTTCCAGCGCCTTGACGATGGCATCGCGGGCCTCGTAGCGGTCCATGCCGCGGAAGGCGGCGGGCGCATTGTCATTGATGCGGGCGTCAGGCGTCAGGATGGAAATCAGCGTCAGGCCATGGCGCTGGGCGCAGGCGTAGTCGTTGAAGTCGTGCGCGCCCGTGATTTTCACGCAGCCGGTACCGAATTCACGGTCAACGAAGTCATCGGCAATGATGGGAATCTGGCGGCCGGTCAGGGGCAGGTTCAGCGTTTTGCCGATCAGGCCGCGATAGCGCTCATCTTCCGGATGCACCGCCACGGCATTGTCGCCCAGCATGGTTTCGGGGCGGGTGGTGGCGACCGTCAGTCCGGCCAGCGTCACGCGGTTGCCGTCCTTGTCGGTAATGGTCTGGGGGCCATCGGCGAACGGGTAGAGGATGTGCCACAGGTGGCCGTCCGTTTCTTCGGAAACCACTTCCAGGTCGGAAACCGCGGTCAGCAGTTTGGGGTCCCAGTTCACCAGGCGTTTGCCGCGGTAGATCAGGCCTTCGCGGTACAGGCGCACAAAGGTTTCCAGGACGCCCTTGGACATCTGCTCGTCCATGGTGAAATATTCGCGTTCCCAGTCGGCCGAGGCGCCCAGGCGGCGCACCTGGTTGGTGATGGTCGTGCCGGACTGGTGTTTCCATTCCCAGACTTTTTCCAGGAATTTTTCCCGGCCCAGGTCGTGGCGCGATACCTTCTGCGCATCAAGCTGCCGTTCGACGACGATTTGCGTGGCAATACCGGCGTGATCGGTGCCCGGAATGAATGCCGTGTCGTAGCCGCGCATGCGGTGGTAGCGCACCAGCCCGTCCATGATGGTCTGGTTGAAGGCGTGGCCCATGTGCAGCGTGCCCGTCACGTTGGGGGGCGGGAAGTGGATCACATAGGGCTTGCCGGTGGCTTGCGGGCCATGGACATGCTGGCCGGAACGGAATAGATCCAGGCGGCTCCAGGTGTCATACCAGCGGGCTTCGATATCCGCCGGTTCGAAGCTTTTGGGCAATTCGTTTTGGGAAGCAGTGTCGGGAGTGGAAGAATCGGTCATACCAGTTTCAGCGTTGCGCCTTGTCGTGCGGCGCGATAAGGATGATGCCTGAGGCCCCGCCAGCGCATTGCGGGCTGGCGGGGCCTTCGGGAAATCAGCGTGTTTATGTTCAGCGTATTCGGTACGGTTGCCCGTTACCTGGGGCGATGCGGGCCGTTTCCGGGCCCAATCACGCCAGCCGCGGGCGCCGCCTGTTCCGAGGCTGGCGTCCGCCAAGCCTTGCCAGGCCCAGGGGAACCCATTTCTACCCTTGCAATCTAACATTTTAAGGTGTATCCCGCCATGGCTGCATGTTAGAATGCCGGGTTGCTGTAAAAAGCCCGGAACATCTATGCCTGCTGTGTTGCTGCCTGGATCGCCGAGGTTTACGGCGCCAGCCCTGGCGCTTGCAGCAGCAGACGGCCGCCCTGGCCTGTAGTCCGGGTGACGGGTGCGCTGTTGACTTCCTTTTCCGATTTTTCAATACGCCTTCCCCCTGGAGTATTCTGATGGCTATCGAACGCACCCTGTCGATTATCAAGCCCGACGCCGTGGCCAAAAACGTGATCGGCCAGATCATCGCCCGCTTTGAAAAAGCTGGTCTGAAGATTGTGGCTGGCCGCCTGGCCCAGCTGTCGCGCGCCGACGCCGAGCGTTTCTACGCAGTGCACAAAGAGCGTCCTTTCTTCAAAGATCTGGTTGATTTCATGATCTCCGGTCCCGTGTTCGTGCAAGTTCTGGAAGGCGAAGGCGCCATCCTGAAGAACCGTGACCTGATGGGCGCGACCGACCCCAAGAAGGCAGAAGCCGGCACCATCCGCGCCGACTTTGCTGAAAGCATCGACGCCAACGCTGTCCACGGTTCCGATGCACCGGAAACCGCTGCTGTTGAAGTGGCTTTCTTCTTCCCCGAAATCAACATCCACAGCCGTTGATTTCATTAGCTCGCCGGCGCCGGTGCTGTCCCGACGCCTGCGGGCGCAGACTGGCACGAGGCGATCATGAGCACCAGCCCAGGCATTAGCCGCACTTCATCCGATACGCCGGAAATTTCCGGCGCGCAGCGTCCCCAGGCCCAAGGCCAGGCCGGACGCGAGGCGCGGCCTGCGGCTGGCGCTGCGGCCACCGAGGCCGGGCGGATCAATCTGCTGGGCCTGGCGCCTCGGGATTTGACCCAACAGGTCGAACAATGGGGCGGCAAGCCGTTTCGTGCCAAACAACTGCTGCGCTGGGTTCACCAGCGCGGCGTTGGCGAATTCTCCGCCATGAGCGATCTGGCGAAGGATTTCCGCCAGCAACTCGATGCCAGCTGCGATATCGCGGCGCCTGGCGTCGTGACCGAACAACGTTCTTCCGACGGCACACGCAAGTGGCTGTTCGATGTCGGCAGCAACAATGCTGTCGAGACGGTATTCATTCCCGAGGATGACCGGGGCACGCTGTGTATTTCCAGCCAGGCCGGCTGTACGGTGGCCTGTCCCTTCTGCTCCACCGGTTATCAGGGTTTCAACCGCAACCTCACCACGGCCGAAATCATCGGCCAGCTTTGGCATGTGCGCCGCGTCCTGGATGCGGATCGCGGTACGGCGCGGCTGGGTGACGGGGCGGAGGTGGATCCCACCCGCGTGGTCAGCAACGTGGTCATGATGGGCATGGGCGAGCCGCTGCTGAATTACGACCAGGTGGTAGGGGCCTTGCACCTCATGCTGGATGACAACGCCTATGGCTTGTCGCGGCGCCGCGTGACGGTATCGACCTCCGGCGTGGTGCCGATGATGGACCGTCTGTCGCGCGATTGCCCCGTGGCCCTGGCGGTGTCGCTGCACGCGCCCAACGATGCGCTGCGCGATCGTCTGGTGCCGCTGAACAAGAAGTACCCGCTGGCGGAGCTGCTGGATGCCTGTAACCGGTATCTGGAGTTCGCGCCGCGTGATTTCGTGACTTTCGAGTACGTCATGCTCGACGGGGTCAACGATACTGATGACAATGCCCGGGAACTGATCCGTGTGGCGCGTCAGGTGAAGTGCAAGTTGAATCTGATTCCTTTCAACCCCTTCCCGCAGTCCGGACTGAAGCGTTCTTCCGCCGCGCGTGTGAAGGCGTTTGCCCAGCGCCTGATGGATGCAGGGGTGATCGTCACGGTGCGCAAGACCCGCGGCGATGATATTGATGCGGCTTGCGGTCAGCTGGCCGGTGATGTGAAGGATCGCACCCGCCTCAAGGAGCGCCGTGTGCGCCAGGGCGATGTGTCGATTCCCATTGTGGAGTTGCGTGCATGAACGCGGTGGTCATGGATGAACTAGGCGGTATGCCGGGTGTCGCATTGCGGCGCGCCCGGGAAGCCCGGGGTTTGACCCTGGAAGAGGTGTCGGCCCATATCCGTTTTTCCGTGGCCCAGTTGCGCGCGCTGGAATCCGGGCACTGGAATGCCCTGCCCAAAGGCTTGCCGCTGCGTGGTATGGTCAAAGCCTATGCGCGCCAGGTTGGCCTGCATGAGCAGGACCTGCTAGATAGTCTGGCGCCAGGCGAACGGCCTGGCCAGGGGCTGGCGCGAGCATTTGCCGTAGCGGATCCGCTGGTCGCCGATCCGGCGCGCCGTGGCGGTTCCACCGTGCTGTGGCTGCTGGCGCTGGTAGTGGTGGGCCTGGCGGCCGCATTGCTGGCCTATTGGCAGGGCTGGCTGGTTTTTGAATGAACTGACGCTGAATGCAGCGAGACACAATGCAAACAGGCGAAACCTCCCTCATGACGACGCAGCCCTATCCCATGGGCCCGGGGACGCGTCGCGAGACCCGGCAGGTCAATGTTTCCTGGAAAGGGCAGCAGGTGCTGGTCGGCGGCGGGGCGCCGGTGGTGGTGCAGTCCATGACCAACACCGATACGGCCAATGCCATCGAAACCGCGATCCAGGTCAAGGCGCTGGCGCAGGCCGGCTCCGAAATGGTGCGGATTACCGTGAATACGCCGGAGGCCGCGAAAGAGGTGGCTGCGATCCGCGAGCACCTCGACCGCATGGGCGTGAACGTGCCCCTGGTCGGCGATTTCCATTACAACGGTCACAAGCTGCTCACGCAATATCCTGAGTGCGCGCAGGCTTTGTCCAAGTACCGCATCAATCCCGGCAATATGGGCGGGGGCAAGAAGCGGGATGACAACTTCGTGCAAATGATCGAAGTGGCCTGCAAGTACGATAAGCCGGTGCGCATCGGCGTGAACTGGGGAAGCCTGGATCACGAGCTGATGGCGCGCATGATGGACGAAAACAACCGCCGCGCCACACCCTGGGAGGCCCAGGCCGTCATGCGGGATGCGCTGGTGATTTCTGCCATCAGCAATGCCCGCCGCGCCGAGGAAATCGGCTTGCCCGGCAATCGCATCATCCTGTCCTGCAAGGTCAGCCATGTGCAGGATCTGATCGCGGTGTACCGGGATCTGTCCTCGCGTTGCGATTACCCCCTGCACCTCGGGCTTACCGAAGCCGGC
This sequence comes from Kerstersia sp., assembly GCF_052103615.1. Lineage (NCBI taxonomy): Bacteria > Pseudomonadati > Pseudomonadota > Betaproteobacteria > Burkholderiales > Alcaligenaceae > Kerstersia > Kerstersia sp. The sequence continues at coordinate 10,196 of NZ_JBQEKA010000081.1, forward strand.
ATGGGCAGCAAGGGTATCGTGGCTTCGACGGCGGCGCTGTCAGTGCTGCTGCAGGAAGGCATAGGCGATACGGTTCGTATTTCCCTGACGCCTGAGCCTGGCGGCGACCGCACCCGCGAAGTCATCGTGGGGCAGGAAATCCTGCAAAGCATGGGCTTGCGGGCCTTTACGCCCATGGTGGTGGCCTGCCCCGGTTGCGGGCGCACCAGCAGTACCTTCTTCCAGGAACTGGCCGATAGCATCCAGGCTTATCTGCGCAACCAGATGCCGATCTGGCGCGCCCGCTATCCGGGTGTGGAAACCATGAATGTGGCCGTGATGGGCTGTGTCGTGAATGGCCCCGGCGAAAGCCGTCATGCCGATATCGGCATCAGCCTGCCGGGGACGGGGGAAGTGCCCTCCGCGCCGGTATTTGTCGATGGCGAGCGCACCGTGACACTCAAAGGCGCGACCATTGCCCAGGAGTTTCAGGCGATCGTCGAGGAATATGTCGAGCGTCGTTATGGCCACGCCGCCACGCCGTCCGAAAACAAGTAAACTGGCCGCCGTGCCCTGGCCCGCTGGCTGGCCGGGGCGCGGAAACCTCTAGAAAAACGATATGACCCAGGCATTTCAGAAAGTCACCGCGATACGCGGCATGAATGATTTGCTTCCGGACGCAAGCGGGCGCTGGGAAGCTTTGGAAGAAACAGTCAGGCAGTGGCTGCATGCCTACGGCTACCGCAATATGCGTACGCCTGTGCTGGAGCAAACGCGCCTGTTCACGCGGGGCATCGGTGAAGTCACGGATATCGTCGAGAAGGAAATGTACACCTTCACCGATGGCCTCAATGGCGATTCGCTGACTTTGCGCCCCGAAATGACGGCAGGCATCGTGCGCGCCGCTATCGAACACAATTTGCTGTACGAGCGTCCGCAGCGGGTGTATTCGCTGGGCCCGGTCTTTCGTCATGAGCGTCCGCAGCGCGGGCGCTATCGGCAGTTCCACCAGATCGACGTGGAAGCGCTGGGCTTTGCCGGGCCGGATATCGACGCCGAATTGATCGTCATGCTGGCGCGGCTCTGGAAGATTCTCGGCCTGCAGTGCATGCGGCTGGAACTGAATTCGCTGGGCGCGCCGGCAGAGCGCGCGGCGCACCGTGAGGCGCTGATCAAGCACTTGGAGCAGCACAAGGATATTCTCGATGAGGATGGCCTGCGCCGCATGTACGCCAATCCCTTGCGTGTCCTGGATACCAAGAATCCTGCCATGCAGGAAATGGCCAATGCCGCGCCCAAATTGTTCGATTTCCTGGGCAGTGACTCGCGGGCGCATTTCGATGGCGTGGTCGCGCGCCTGGAAGATGCTGGCATCGCTTACACGCTCAATCCCCGTATGGTGCGCGGCCTGGATTACTACAATGGCACGGTGTTTGAATGGATCACCGACCAGCTGGGCGCCCAGGGCACGGTCTGCGGCGGCGGCCGTTATGATGGCCTGATCAGCCTGCTGGGCGGCAAGCCTGCGCCTGCGATTGGTTTTGCCATCGGCATGGAGCGCTTGCTGGATCTCTGGGGGCAAACGGGGGAGCAGGAACAGCCCGAGTGCGATATTTATGTTGTCCATCAAGGCGATGCGGCCCAGCGTGCCGCAGCGCAGGTGGCGGAAACTTTGCGTGATGCCGGATTGTCTGTGATCGTGCATGCCGGTGCTGCGGGCTTCAAGTCCCAGTTCAAGCGTGCCGATGCCAGCGGCGCGCGTGCCGCGGTTATCCTGGGTGAAGAAGAAGTCTCGGCCCGCGTTGCCAGCGTGAAGTGGCTGCGCGCCGATGAGCAGGGCAACACGGCGCCGCAACAGCAGGTGGCGTGGGACCAATTGTCGCAATATCTGGTAAGCAAGGCTTAAGGGCATCATGGCATACGATCTGGACGAACAGGAACAAATTGACTCGCTCAAGGCGTGGTGGTCGCGCTATGGCGTGATGGTGCTGGCCGTGGTGTTTATCGCCGCCGCCGCCTTTGCCGGCTTCCGTGGCTGGCAGTGGTATCAGCACAGCAAGGTCACTCAGGCCATGGGTTACTTTGAGGCCCTGGAACTGGCGGTTCAAAACCCCGGCCCGGATTCGGCCGCACGCATTGCGGCGGCCAGCGAAAGCCTGCGCACCGAGTTCGCCGGCACTGGCTACGCCGCGCGCGGCGGCCTGGTGGCAGCCGATGGCCTGATCGCCTTGCAGGACCCTGATGGCGCGCGCCGCGAGCTGGAATGGGTCGCGACCGGCAGCGGTGATCAGGCGCTGGCGCCTGTGGCCCGCCTGCGCCTGGCGGGTCTGTTGATGGATCAGTCCAAATATGACGAAGCGCTGGCTCAGCTGGCGAACCCGCCGGCGGCATTCACGGCGCTGTATGAAGACCGCCGCGGCGACATTCTGTTTGCCCAGGGCAAGGTGGAAGAGGCAGGCAAGGCCTGGGGCCAGGCCCGTGCAGGCTTGAAGGAAGACGATCCGCTGATCGGTTATCTCAAACTGAAGATTGATGCCTTGTCTGGAGGTCAGTCCTGATGCTGCCGCGTAAATTCCGCCGTTTGCCTTTTGCCGCCGTCCTGGCGGCCAGCCTGTTTCTTGGCGCCTGCGCATCTTCGGATGACCGCTATGAGCCTGCCAAACTGACGTCCTATACGCCGGGCGCGACGATTTCCACCGTCTGGAGCGTGGATATCGGCAGCGGCGGCGGCAGCGGCTTTGTGCCTGCCATCAGCGGTGATGCCGTCTATGCGGCCACACCCGGCGGCACGGTATCCAAAGTGGATCTTTCTTCGGGCCGGGTCATCTGGAGCAACCGGGTGGCGCGCCAATTGTCTGCCGGGGTCGGGACGGACGGCCAGGTGGCTGTGGTTGTGACGCCCGCGGGCGAGATTATTGCCCTGGATAGCGAAGGGCAGGAAAAGTGGCGGGCCAAGGCCAGCAGCGAAGTACTGATTCCGCCTGTGGTGGATGGCGGCTATGTCGTGGTCCGCAGCGGCGATTACCGTATCCAGGCATTCAATGCCGATACGGGGGCGCGGCTCTGGAGCGTGCAGCGTCCGGGGCCGGCGTTGGCGCTGCGCGCCCCGACCCAGATGATTCTGGTGGATGGCTTGCTGATTACCGGCATGCCTGGCGGCAAGATGCTGGTCATCAATGCCGCGACCGGCAACGTGCAGTGGGAAGGGACGGTCGCCACGCCCAAGGGCGCGACCGATCTGGAGCGCGTGACCGATGTGGTGGGCCAGCCCCAGGTAGTGGGCGCTTTGCTTTGCGCTGCCGCGTATCAGGGCCGGGTGCTGTGCTTTGATGTCTCGCAGGGCGGCCGTATCGTCTGGAGCAAGGATTTCTCCAGCGCCTCCGGGGTGTCTGTGGACGACCGCCTGCTGTTTGCCAGCAGCCAGAATAGCGAAGTCTTCGGCTTCATGCTGGAGGATGGCACCACGCTGTGGCATCAGGACGCCTTGCGCAATCGTGGTCTGACGGCGCCCCAGGTTAAGGGGGGCGTCGTGGCCGTCGGTGATTATGACGGCTATGTGCATTTTCTCGACCGCGCCGATGGTCATCTGCTGGGCCGTGTGAGCCTGGGCGGTGGCGCGATTGTTTCTCCTTTGCAGGCCAGTTATGCCGGCGTGCTGGTGCAGACCGGCAATGGCAAACTGAGCTTGCTTTCAGTGAATTGATATAACGTGTCGATCAAACCTGTCGTAGCCCTGGTCGGGCGCCCCAATGTTGGCAAATCGACCCTTT
>NZ_JBQEKA010000082.1:0-13563 GCF_052103615.1 Kerstersia sp.
CTTCCTTGAAAAAGGAGTTGAAACCGATATCGTCATGTTTTTGCGCGGCCTTGATATGGCGCATTTCCGCCATGGCCAGCGCTTCGTCGCGGATGATCTCCCAGTTGTCGTCGAGTTTTTTCAGCGACGGCAGGTACTTTTCATCCAGATACGGCGTGGTGGGCACTTTGGAGAACAGCACCATGAACGCATTGACCGGTGCTAGCAGGATGGAATGATCCAGCAACTGCTTGTGCAGCGGAAAGCGCACGCGGCCGCGGAAGTGGGCGAACAGGATGGCGGCCAGCCAGATGCCCGGTATGATCCATTTCATATTGCCAGTGACTCCTGGATTAAATAAACAGCGTAAACCTGCGGCGGCGCGGCTGCGCAACATAATGCGTCAGGCCAGCAGGCTTGCCTGCCCCAATTGTAGGCCGATGGGGCGGGCTTGGCACGGGCTGTGCAAGCATCCGTAACGAATGTTTGCTGCGTGCTCGGGCTGCCAGATGGTTACAATCCTGCCCCATGACTGCATCGCTTCCCGCTACTCCCTTCGTCCATTTGCGTGTCCATTCCGAATTTTCGGTCGTGGACGGCATTATCAGGATCCCCGAACTGGTCAAACAGGCCGCGGCATTCGGCCAGCCGGCCGTGGCGCTGACCGACCTGACGAATCTGTTCGGCCTGGTCAAGTTCTACCGGGCCGCCAGAGGGGCTGGCCTCAAGCCTGTGGCCGGGTGCGATGTCTGGCTCAACAATGAGGATGACCCGGACAAACCGTTCCGCGTCTTGTTGCTGGCGCGCAATTGGCAGGGATATCTGAAGCTGTGCGATTTGCTGACACGCGCCTGGCTGGGCAATACTCAGCGCGCGCGGGCACAAGTCCGGCGCGAATGGCTGGAAGGGGCTGATGGCCTGATTGTTTTGTCCGGCGGCCGCATGGGTGATATCGGGCAGGCGCTGGAGGCCGGTAATCCAGCGGCGGCCGAAGCGCTGGCGCGCGCCTGGCAGCAGCGCTGCCCCGGTAGCTTCTATATAGAACTGCAACGCGCCGGCCGTGACGGCGATGAGGCCTATGTGCAGGCAGCCATGCGGCTGGCAGACAAGCTGGGCCTGCCCGTCGTGGCGACGCATCCGGTGCAGTTCCTGAGACGCGATGATTTTCAGGCGCACGAGGCCCGGGTTTGCATTGCCGAAGGCGAATTGCTGGGCAATCCGCGGCGGGTGAAGCGTTTTACCGATCTCCAGTATTTCCAGAGTTCCGAGGAAATGGCGCAGCGCTTTGCCGACGTGCCGTCGGCGCTGGCCAATACCGTGGAGATCGCCAGGCGCTGCAATCTGGTGATGACCCTGGGCCAGCCGCAACTGCCCAATTTCCCGACGCCCGACGGGGTGTCGCTGGATGATTACCTGATTCAGCTGTCGCGTGAAGGACTGGAAAAACGCCTGGTATTCCTGTTCCCCGATGAAGCGCAGCGCAACCGCGAACGTCCTGTCTATGACGAACGGCTGGAGCGCGAATGCCGCACCATTATTCAGATGGGCTTTCCCGGCTACTTCCTGATCGTGGCGGACTTCATCAACTGGGGCAAGGGTAATGGCGTGCCGGTCGGCCCGGGCCGGGGCTCGGGCGCAGGGTCGCTGGTCGCTTACAGCCTGGGCATTACCGATCTGGATCCGATCCGCTATGACTTGCTGTTCGAGCGCTTCCTGAACCCGGAACGGGTGTCCATGCCTGACTTCGACGTGGACTTCTGCCAGGATAACCGCGAGCGCGTGATCGAATATGTGAAAGAGCGCTATGGCCGCGATGCCGTGAGCCAGATCGCGACCTTCGGCACGCTGGGCGCCAAGGCCGTGGTGCGGGATGCCGGCCGGGTGCTGGACATGCCGTATATGTTCTGCGACGGCCTGTCTAAAATGATTCCGTTCAACCCGGCAGATCCCTGGACGCTGGAGCGCACGCTGGAAAATGAACCGGCTTTCCGCGAGCGCTATGAGCAGGAAGAAGAGGTGCGCTCCCTGGTGGATCTGGCGCGGCCGCTGGAAGGCCTGACCCGCAATATCGGCATGCACGCGGGCGGCGTGCTGATCGCGCCGGGCAAGCTGACCGATTTTTGCCCGCTGTATTGCCAGCCGGGCAGCGAAACCAGCGTGGTGTCGCAGTACGACAAGGACGACGTCGAAGCCGTCGGCCTGGTGAAGTTCGACTTCCTGGGCCTGCGCAACCTCACCATTCTGGATTGGGCGGTGCGCTATGTGCGCCAGTTCAATCCTGCGATGCGCGATTTCGATGTCATGGCGCTGCCGCTGGACGATGGGAATGCCTACCGCCTGCTGTGCGAAGGCAACACCACCGCGGTATTCCAGCTGGAATCGCGCGGCATGAAGGAATTGCTCAAGAAGCTGCGCCCCAGCAACTTTGAAGACGTCATCGCTATGCTGGCGCTGTACCGTCCCGGCCCGCTGGAGTCGGGCATGGTGGACGATTTCGTTGACCGCAAGCACGGGCGCGCGGAAGTCGATTACTTCCACTCCGACCTGGAATCCACGCTCAAGAGCACTTACGGCGTGATCGTGTACCAGGAACAGGTGATGCTGATCTCGCAGATCATCGGGGGCTATTCGCTGGGCGGCGCCGACTTGCTGCGCCGCGCCATGGGCAAAAAGAAGCCCGAGGAAATGGCCAAGCACCGCGAACTGTTCGAGAAAGGCGCGGTGGAAAAGGGCTATGACGCGAATCTGGCCGTCAAGCTCTTTGACCTGATGGAGAAATTCGCCGGCTACGGTTTCAATAAATCGCACTCGGCCGCGTACGCGCTGATTTCCTACCAGACGGCCTGGCTCAAGCATTACCACCCGGCGGAATTCCTCGCGGCCACGCTGTCGTCCGATATGGACGACACGGATAAAGTGCAGATTTTCGTGCGCGATGCGCTGGAAAATGGCGTCAAAGTGCTGCCGCCCGATGTCAATGCGTCCGCCTACCGCTTCGAGCCGGTCGCGGACGAGCATACCGCCAAAGGCAAGCCGCCGCGCACCATGCGCTATGGCCTGGGCGCGGTCAAGGGGACAGGGCAGGGCGCGGTTGAGGAAATCCTGCGGGTGCGGCAATCTGGCCCGTTCCGGGATCTGTTCGATTTCTGCCGCCGCATCGACCGCCATTCGGTGAACCGGCGCACGATCGAGGCCTTGATCCGTGCCGGCGCCTTCGATGGCCTGGATGAGAACCGCGCCGCCTTGCTGGCGTCGGTGCCGCTGGCCATGGAAGCGGCAGACCAGGCAGCGCGCAGCGCGGATCAGGTGTCGCTGTTTGGGGATGATGATGCGGCCATTGTCGTGGCCGGTGAACTGGCCAAGGTGCCGCCCTGGGATTTGCGCACCCGTCTGACCGAAGAGAAAGCGGCGCTGGGGTTTTTTTTCAGCGGCCACTTGTTCGATGCCTGGCGCGAGGAAGTGCGGCGCTTTGTGCCGACGCCCCTGAAACGTATCGAACCGTCGCGCGAGCTGCAATGGCTGGCGGGCGCCTTGAGCTCCGTGCGCACTCAGCTGACACGGCGCGGCAAGATGCTGTTTGCGGTGCTGGATGACGGTACCGCGCAGCTGGAAGTGTCGGTGTTCAATGAGCTGTATGAACAGAATCGCAACCGCTTGCGCGAAGATCAGCTGCTGATCGTGCAAGGCAAGGTGAGTCACGATGATTATTCCGGCGGAACCCGCATCGTGGCCGAATCCCTGTTCGACCTGCAGGCTGCCCGTGAAACGCGCGCCAGAGCATTGCGCCTGACCATTCCGGCAGCCAAGGCCGACGCCGCGGCATTGCGCCGGGCGCTCAACCCTTTCCGGGCCGAACCCGAAAACGGGATTCCCGGCGTGCCGGTGGAAATCTTCTATCAGCGTCCAGATGCCACGGCGCTGATCCAGCTGGGGGAGTCCTGGCGGGTGCGGATGGCTGATCAGATGTTTGACAATCTGATGGCATGGCTAGGGACAGAGGCCGTCGAGATCCGTTACGATTGAGGGCTTTCACCCCAGACCGGGTGCGCCGCGCTGGCCGCGCGGCACCCGGTATTGCGCATGGACAATGCGTGGCATGGGATTCAAACTGCGGCGATAGCCGGGGTCTGTCATTTCGGAGGCAGGCGCCGCTATTCTGTCGCCTGATTTGCAGGAGTGGTGTATGGCAGCATCTCCCACCGGCAGCAGGCCGAAACTTGTTATCAACCCGCCAGTGTTCTGGTCAGCAGCCGGCTTGATCCTGCTGCTGGTCGTCCTGACTTCGACATTTCCCATCCGGGCGCAGGCCTTGTTTGCCATTGCGCAGGACTGGATAGTCATCAACGCCAGCTGGTTTTATATCCTGACGGTTGCGCTGATCCTGCTGGCAGTCATGTTTTGCATGATAAGTCGCTATGGCGGCATCAAGCTGGGGCCGGACCACAGCCAGCCCGACTATAGCAATAGCACCTGGTTCGCCATGCTGTTCTGCGCCGGGATGGGGATAGGCCTGATGTTCTTCGGTGTGGCCGAACCGCTGATGCACACCATCGCGCCGCCGGTGGGCGAGCCAATGACGGTGGCAGCGGCCAAGGAGGCCATGCGCATCACCTTCTTCCATTGGGGGCTGCACGCCTGGGCCATTTATGCCGTGGTGGCCTTGTCGCTGGCATTCTTTTCCTTTCGCCACGGCTTGCCGCTGACCTTGCGGTCTGCCCTGTATCCGCTGATCGGGGAAAAAGTGCATGGGCCGATAGGCCATGCCGTCGATGTGTTCGCCATCATAGGCACCGTATTCGGCGTCGCGACCTCGCTGGGTTTCGGGGTCTTGCAGATCAATAGCGGCCTGAACTTGCTGCTGGATGTGCCGGTCAATACCACCGTCCAGGTGATTCTGATCACCGTGGCGACGGCGCTGGCCACGCTATCGGCCGCTTCCGGCCTGGACAAGGGCGTGCGGCGCCTGTCCGAGCTGAACATGATTCTGGCGATTCTGCTGATGCTGTTCGTCTTCCTGGCCGGGCCCACGGTGTTCCTGCTCAAGGCCTTTGTCCAGAACACCGGCTCCTACCTGTCGGAAATCGTCGATAAGACCTTCAATCTGTATGCCTATGAACAGACTGACTGGATGGGGGGCTGGACGCTGATGTACTGGGCCTGGTGGATTTCCTGGTCGCCCTTTGTGGGGATGTTCATCGCTCGCGTGTCGCGCGGCCGTTCCATTCGAGAGTTCGTCGGCGGTGTCATCTTCGTCCCTGCGGGCTTCACTTTCCTGTGGATGACGGTGTTTGGCGATACGGCCATTCATATGCTGCTGGCAGAGGGCTACACGGAACTGGCCGAGATCGTGAAGTCAGATAACTCACTGGCCTTGTTCGCCTTGCTTGACCGCTTGCCGCTGGCGACTTTCATGTCTTATCTGGCGGTGGTCATGGTGCTGATCTTCTTTGTCACCTCTGCGGATTCAGGCGCGCTGGTCGTGGATTTGCTGGCATCGGGCGGCAGCGAGAACAATCCCGTCTGGCAGCGGGTGTTCTGGTCGATTTCCATGGGCGGGCTGGCCGTGGTGCTGCTGCTGGCCGATGGCCTGGCCGCCTTGCAGACCATGACGATCATCAGCGCCTTGCCATTTGCCGCGGTGCTGCTGGCGGTTCTGGCCGGATTGCTGCGCGCCTTGCGGCTGGATCTGGTCAAACGCGGCATGCGCTACCAGAACCACTTGGCGCCGCGCGCCCAGCATGGCGATGACAATTGGCGCCGCCGTCTGCGTAACCTCATGGTCACGCCGCGCCGTGCGCACGTCAACCGCTTCATCCAGGAAGTCGTCAAACCGGCATGCGAAGACGTGGCTGCCGAGTTGCAGGGCACCACCCAGGACGTTAAGGTGACGGAGGTGGAACCGGGCGGGGTGCGCCTGGAAGTCATGCACGGCGATGAAATCGACTTCATTTATGAAGTGCGTCCGCGCGCCTATGCCCGCCCAACCTTCACCGTCAGTCAGAGCGATGACAACAATGATGAGCGCAAATATTTCCGCGCCGAAGTGCACCTGAAAGAGGGCGGCCAGAATTACGACATCATGGGCTGGAGCCGCAGCGGCGTGATCGGCGATATCCTCGACCAGTACGAGAAACACTTGCACTATCTGCACCTGCTGCGCTGAGCGCGGTCAAGGCCAAGACCCAAGGCCAATATCGGCCCGGCGGGGCGCCCTGATGCCAGGGCGGCCCGCCGGGCTTTTTTTTGCCTGCGGCGCCAAGCCTGCTGGCGGCGGGGACTATCCCAAAGTATATGCGGCATGCCGGAAGATGTCGTATGGCAACCCTAGAGGCCAATGGCTTTGCGCGCAGCCGGGTGCGACAATCTTTTTCGTTGCAGCACCTTTTTCCGGCAAGCCGGATCCGGGTGGCAGCGCCAGAGAAATTTCACGGAGCCGAACGCATGGACGATGACGAGAGTAGGCCCGTTGGCTTGATTGACAAGCCGGCGGGCGGCCCCCCGACCTTCCTCCTGATTAACGACTTTTGCCTTTCACCAGCAAGGGCAGGGTTGCCTGCGGCCTGACGTTTCAGCCGGGGGCATCCCGCCTTGCGCGGTTTACAGGATGCCCCCAATGCGAACTTTGTTTTTCCCTCGCGCTGCTGCACGCAGCGCCGTTCCGCCAGCCCATGCCGGATACAGCGTCCGGCGAGCCCGCTGCGCGCTGCAGGAGCATGCCCGGCTGTCGCTGGCAGACAGCCTGCGCGTGCTGTCCAGTGAAATCAGCGGCCTGGCTTTCGAAGAAGTGCTGCGCCGGCTGGTGCGCAGTGGTCCGAATCGCCCCCGTATTCCGGCAGCGGCGGCGCCAGAGCTGGCCCGTTTGGCCCGGAGCCTGAAAGACCGCCGGGTGCCGGTATTGCGGCGGCTTGAAACCTATGGCCAGGACGATGATCTGGCCCGCCGGGTGCCGGCCAGCCTGCTGGTGCCTGGCGACATCATCCAGCTGGGCGCCGGCGATATCGTACCGGCGGATGTGCGTGTGATCCGCCAGGACGGCCTGCTGCTGGACCGGGCTATTTTCCAAGCCTGGCCGGACAGCTGCGCCATGGGGGACCGTGTGCTGGCCGGGAGTGCCAGCGCCCTGGTGCTGGCCACCGGCAACCAGACCTTGCTGGGGCTGCTGTTGCAGGAGACTGCCCAGCCGCAGGCCCCACTGTCTTCCCAACTGCCGTCTCAAGCGCCAGCGCAAGCGTTGCCGCGCCTGACTTTGGCGGGCATCTGGCGGCAGCTGGGGCGCCAGGTCGGGCGCCAGTGGCAATGCTATGCCGGGGGCCTGGGCACCGGCTTGGCCATTACCCTGCTGTCGCTGGGGGCGCCGCGCGCGCTGGAGGCGGCGGAACTGTCTTTGTATGGCACGCTGGATGTCGGGGTCGCCGCCACGCACGTCAAGGGCGAAGGCACGACAACGGGATTGCTGAGCGGCGGGCAGACCGATTCGCTGTGGGGGATGCGGGGCCGCGATGATCTGGATTCAGGCGCTTATGTCAGTTTCACCCTGGAAGGCGGGCTGGATGCCGCCACGGGTAGCGCGGAAGAACCCGGCCGCCTGTTCAACTACCAGTCCTGGCTGGGCTTGGGCCATGCCAGCCTGGGCGAGTTGCGGCTGGGCCGCCAGTACACCGCCGGTCAGGCGTTTGTGTCGGGCATAGAGATTGCCGGCTGGAAAGATTTCGGCATGGGCGCCTTGATGCGTGCGTCCGACAACTATCAGGTCTCGAATCTGCTGGCCTGGGTCAGCCCGGAATGGCAAGGGCTGCAGGCAGGCCTGAGCTATAGCCCGGATGTGGGGGAGAGGGGTTTTGAAAAAGGCAGGGCGCATTTGTTCAGCAGCGCGCTGCGCTATGCGCTGAATAACTGGGAATGGGTCGCCAGCTATGAAACCCTGGGGCGTATCGAGGCCGGGGGCGATAAGGCGCGCCGGCCGGCAGCCTTGCAACTGGGAGTGAGTGCTGACTTCGATCTCCTCCGGGTCGCGGCTGGCTGGAGCCGCCAGCGCAATGGATTCGTGGGGCGCAACGGCGGCGACGGCCCGGCAGAACTGGACGCCATGGGTCTGCAAGGCATGGGCCCCATGGAGTTCCTGAATGGCGGCCGCCTGGATGCCGTGTATGCCGGTGTGGCAGTGCCGTTTGGCGACGATGAGCTGCAATGGCAGTGGTCGCAGGCTCGGCCCAGCTGGTACTGGCAGGAGAGCGGCGAGCGCGCCGCGACGGTGCGGGTGATGTCGCTGGGCTATGTCCACGCCCTATCGCCGCGCACGTCTTTGTATGGTTTTGTGGCCATGAGCCAGCGCTATTCCATGGATGAGGTCATAGGCGCGGATGCGCCCCGGACTCAGCGCGCCGCCATCGGGATGACGCACCACTTCTGATTCAGTTCTCGTATTGAGCTTCAAAAGGTATTTCTATGTTGAATCACTCCCAGACGGCAACAGGCTTGCCGCATCTCTGGCACGGGGCTGGCGCGCCGCCCGCGGCCGCGCCAGCCCCGGTCAAGGCCGAGCAGTGGCGCGATGCGGCCGAACGCTGCGGGTTCGCCGCGCCCTTGATTGACGCCGGCCTGAACACCCGCCCGTTGCGGCCGCTCTTCATGGAACGGGACGATGCCGTATTGCTGGTGTTTGCCGTGCCTGTGCCCGCAGGGGGCGCACGCCCCTTTGGCATCGGCTATGTCTCCTTGCTGGCCAATGCGCGTCATGTCCTGCTTGGCAGCCATGCCGCGCAGACGGCAGCGACGCTGCTCAGCCATGAAGAAAATCCGGCCGCCGGGCTGTCAGGGGTGTGCATACAGGCTGCGGCCCTGCTGCGCGACGGCGCGCATCGTTTTATCGAAGCGCTGCGCGAGATCAATGCCGGTGTCGATGGCATCGAAGAACAGCTCAAGAGCGCCATCGTCAACCGCCAGATTTTCGATCTGCTCGAACACAACAAGTGCCTGAACCAGCTCTTCGGCGCGCTGGAGGCGAATCTCAAGCTGCTGCAGCGCGTCTCGGCCTCGGCGCTGGCGCGCCAGCACCCTCAGGCGCGTCCGGTGCTGGAAGACGCCATGGTCGAAACCAGCCAGGCACGCGCCATGGCCGAAATCCATAACGTCAATCTGAGCAATCTGATGGACGCCTATTCGGCGGCGGTGGAAAACAATCTGAGCCTGGTCGTGCAGTACCTCTCCATTTTCGTCATTGTTGCGGCGGTGCCTATGGGCGTCGCCAGCCTGTATGGCATGAACGTGCCGCTGCCGTTTCAGGATGAGCCATATGCCTTGCCGGTGCTGGGGCTGCTAAGCCTGCTGCTGGCAGCACTGATGGTCGGCCTGTTCAAGGCCCGCCGCATCCTCTAATTCTGCTGGAGCAAGCTTTATGCTGCATATCTACAAAAGCGACGAGGCTGGCGTGCTCGCGCGCGTCGAGAATATCGCCCACAACACCATTGTGCACATGGAAAATCCGGATGCGGCGGAAATCAGCCGCGTGGCGCAATCCCTGGATATTCCGCTGGATTTCTTCGAGGATTCGCTGGATCGTGACGAGTTGCCACGCATCGCCCAGCAGGGCGGCGCCACGCTGATTGTCGTCAATGCGCCGCAGCGCCTGGCGGGCGATGCCGCTGCCTGGCGGACCACGCCGGTAGGCGTGATTCATGTGAAGGATCATCTGGTGATCGTGGCGCGTGAAAAACTGGTTCTGGTGGACGAATTGCTGCAAGGCCGCCATGGCGACTTCCGCAGCTTCATGAAGACACGCGTCAGCCTGTTGCTGTTCCGGGCCATTGCCCAGGCTTATGACCAGAGCCTGCAACAGATCAACCGCCAAGTGGCCGTGCTGCAAAAGAAGATCAAGTCTTCCTACCGCAATACCGAGCTGTTCGCGCTTATCGCGCTCAATAAAAGCCTGGTGAGTTTCTCCACGGCCCTGAGCGCCATGGCCATTCTCTACCGGCGCCTGATGGCAGGCCAGGATATTCGTATCCATGACGAAGAAAAACGCCGTTTGCACGACATTCTCATTGATATCCGCCAGTCGGCGGAAATCACCGAGATGCGCCGCGAGAGCCTGAGCAATTTGATGGATGCCTATGCGGCCATCATTCACAACAACCTGAATTCAGTTCTGAAAATCCTGACGGCGCTCACCATCATCATGGTGATTCCGACCATGATAGGCAGCATTTTCTCCATGAACGTGGCCTTGCCCTATGAAGAAGAGTGGATCTCGACCGTGGTCGTGAGTACCGGCATGGTGCTGCTGAGCGCAGCGCTGGTCTTCATCTTCTACAAGAAAAAATACCTGCGGCAGTAAGGCCGCCGCCTGTTGCGCCCAATTCTGCGGAGAATTTCCAGCATGATGCATATCTATACCAACGATGCCCATGGACGTTTTGTCCGGGCCGATGTCATTCCCCAGTGCGGCTGGATCCAGCTGCAAAATCCCACCCCTGAAGAGCTGTATGAAGTGGCCAGCGCCACGCGCCTGCCATTCGCGTTTTTGGAAGATGCCCTGCAGCCCGAAGAGCGCCCCCGGGTAGAGCGCCAAGGTCAGGCCAGCCTGGTGCTGCTGCACGAACCCTGCCGCGATGAGCGCGTCAGCGCCATCCATGAGGATGTGAAATACCGCAGCCTGCCGCTGGGCATTATCGTGACGGGCGATCTGATCGTGACGGTGAGCCGCCAGGCATCCGTGATCTCGCCGGATTTCATGGTGCGCCATGGCTTGCGCCTGGCGCCAGGCCGCCAGTCTTTCAATGCGCTGGCGATGGCCGAGGGGATTGCGCAGGCCTTTGCTGGCGTGATGCAGGATATTGACGCGGATATCGCCAGCGCCGAGGCTGAACTGGCGCGTTCCTACCGTAACCGCGAGCTGTACGCGCTGCTATACCTGAACGAGAGCCTGATCTATATGACGACAGCGCTCAAGAACATGATGCATGTCATGCACCGGATCCGCCAGGATGAATATTTGCCGCTGACGCCAGAGGACCTGGGCATGTTCGAAGCTGCCGTGGCCGAGCTGGATCAAGCGCATGCCGTGACGCACATCAGCCAGCTCAATCTCAATAATGTGATGGATGCCTACGGCAATATCATCCAGAACAACGTCAGCCATATCGTCAAGTTTCTGACGGCGGTGACAATCGTGCTGTCCATTCCGACGCTGATTGCCAGTATCTACGGCATGAACGTGCCCTTGCCATTCCAGACAGACCCCAGCGCCTTTACCGTGATCGTCATCAGCATGGTGGTGATCAGCGGCATGGTGGCGTGGCTATTCCAGAAAAAGCGTTATTTCTGATTCTGGCGGCAGGACAGCAGAAAGAAGGGGGGCGGGCAGCCCCCTTTGTCTTGCCCGTTCATATTATTGCAAATACAATCATTGGACTGGCAATAATATGACTGTACGGCGCGCGCAAGGGTAGCAGCGGCCGCGCCGTCAGGGTGAATGGAGCTTGCCATGGGATGGGAACGAGAACGCACGAGCTTGCCCAGCCGCGCCGCACGGACAGCGGCGGCTGCGTGTCTGGCGCGTCTGCGCGGGAAGAAACTGGCATTGGATTGTCAGGTTTTGTCGCCGCGAGCGGCCTTGCAGGCGGCGGCCGCTGTGCTGGCGCCTGCCGATCCGCGCGCAGAGGCTGCCGCATGGGTGGTTCAGTCCGGGGAGCCATTGCCGGCTGCCGCCGCAGGCCTGGAAACGGTCTGGGGCGAACCAGGAAACGCTGCCGCCATTCGTCCTGGGCCAGGCCATGCCAGCGCTTGGCCGCTATGGTTCCGGGACACGCGGGAGCGGGCGGAGCAGCCCTTGCTGTACGTGCTGCGGTCATCTTCCCTGGCGGGCTTGCAGGCAGCCCTGGCGGAAAGCCGCCAGCAAGGTTTGTTTTTCAATGAGGCTGAATTGCGCCCATCGGCCTAGCCCAGAAGCGTGCAGCCTGCCGTGCCGCTTTGGCTGTCATGCAGCCCGGCCGGGCTGCCTTATGACCCGGCATCGGGAGCCGAGCTGCTGGCCATGTTGCGGGTGGCCTTGCGCTGCCTGTATGTCGATGGCAAAGCGGATTTTGTCTATTTTTCCATGCATGACGAGGCGGCGCCGGCCGAGGCTTTGTCATGGCAACAGGCGCGGCAGGCATTCAAAGGCATGTACCGGCAGTCTGCGCCGCCGCTGGCGCAGGCGGCAGACTTGCGTTTGCTGGGGGCCGGGCGGGCGCTGGCGCCGCTCAGGCAGGCGGCGGCACTGCTGGCCTCAGACTGGGGCATGGCCAGCGAAGTCTGGAGCTGTCCCAGCTATACCCGGCTGGCACGCGACGGCCATGAGGCAGAGCGCTGGAATCTGCTGCATCCGCTGGCGCGGCCGAGAGCCGCGCATATTCATGATTGCCTACAGGACGCCACGACGCCAGTGATTGCGGTCACCGGCTATACCCAGTTCATCGCCGCCCAGATCGGCGCCTTCGCGCCTGGCGCTTTCCAGGCGCTGGGCGCGGATTCGCTGCGGGCATCCGGCGCCGCGCTGGACCCGCGCTGGATCGTCTTGACCGCGCTCAAGAGCCTGGCCGCCGATGGCCGTCTGCCGCCAGCGGTGATAGGGGAAGCCTTGCGCCGTTACGGATTGGCGGCAGCTGCCTGAGACGGCAGCCGCCTATTTGCGTGTCCCGGCGGCGCAGGCGCGGACGGCAGCCGCCGTCCGGTTGAGCCCGTCGGCCAGAGCGGCTTGTTCAGCGGGGCTGAATTGCTCCAGAAAGAGTTCGGCCACGGCGGATTCGTAAATCCGCCACATTTTCTTGCGCAGGACGCGGCCGCTGTCGGTAATGGCGGCGTAGGCGGCGCGGCCATCTTCAGCCGAGCGTGAACGGGTGACCAGGCCTTCCTGTTCCAGGCGGTCAATCAGGCGCGTCAGGTTATAGCGTTCGATTGCCAGAACGTCGGCCAGCTCATGCATGCGGCGCGTGCCGTCCGGCCCGCTTTCCAGCCCCCAAAGCGCGTCATACCAGGCATAGCCGGGCAGCCCGGCGGCGCTCAGACGGCGTTCGATTTCACGGATCATCATCCGGTGGGAGCGGACAAAGGAATACCAGAGATCGGGAGAGGCGGACGGCATGGCGGGGCTCCTGGACAGGCAATAGCGTTGCAGATGCAATTTTACCCTGGCAGATCCGGTTTATTTTGATTGCAAATGCTATTATTGCAAATGCAATCGTATGGCAGGGGAAAAATCGACGGGCCTAGCGCCTAGGCCCCTGAACATGCGGCAGCAAGTTTCGACAACGCCGCTTTTTCCTGGAGGCCTGCCATGACGCAGTCAACCGTACTTCCCGACGTCGATCCTCAAGAGACACGAGAGTGGCTCGAAGCGCTGGAGGCCGTTGTGGCGGCCGAAGGGCGGCCGCGAGCCCACTATCTGATCGACCAATTGACCGCTTTCGATGCCGAGCGGCATGGCGGCCTGCATGGCCGGGTCACCACCCCCTATGTCAATACGATCAGCCGGGCCCGCCAGCCCGCCTATCCCGGTAACCTGGAGATAGAACAGCGCATCAATGCCTATATCCGCTGGAATGCCAT
>NZ_JBQEKA010000083.1:0-13522 GCF_052103615.1 Kerstersia sp.
CTGTTTCATTTTTAACTTTGCAGTACCCATCCAAACGGCTGTGTGCCGCGGCGACGCCACTGCGTCCGGCCGCCAGCTTGCCGCTTATAACAACAACAAGGAAAAATCATCATGTTGAAGAATATTTACCCGGATCAGTTGATCCCCAATGAACATACCGCCCTGAGCGACACGCGCCATATCAAGATTGGCGACCGCGTTACCCTGGTGCTGGCAGGCAGCCAGCGGCCTATCGTCAGCACGGTGGAAATGATCGTCGATCTGTTCGGCAGCCCGACTTTCACCAGCCGCGCCAGCGGCGCCAAGCGCATGCGTTTTCGCTTCCGCCCCCAGGATATTCATCACCTGGAACCGTCCCGCGCTGCCCGCTGACACCCCGCCGTTTGCGGCGCGCCAGACTTGGGCTGCACCGCAAATACCGGTATGCTGCCCGTTTTGCCGCACCGCCGGAAACACTGCAATGCCTGCCGTCACGGCAGCCTGACAGCGCACCCGCGGGGCGGAACTGCCCCACTGGACGCTTACCATGACCACCATCCCGGCCGCCGCAGACACTGCGGCTTCCCGCCCTGACTCCCTGCTGGACCTGTCCCGCCCCCAAGACGCGCTACAGGCAGTGCGCAAGCTGCACGCCTCCACCCAAGACGGCAAGCCCGTGGTCTATCACTGGTCTGGCCATGCCTGGGCCCGCCGCGAGGGTGAACCAGACCGCCTGCTGTTCCGTGTGGAAGGCATGAATATCCGTCAGGCCGGCACCTTGCAGGACCCGGCCCGCGGCCAAGGTTTTCGCCTGGTGTCGCGTGAACTCATGCTGTATCTCGACCCGCGCAGCGGCGAGCCGCTCACGACCTGGCGCAACCCCTGGACGGAGCAAGAGCTTGAAGTCACGCATGTCGCCAATGACCCGGTGAATCAGCGCCCCTTTTTTGAGCGCGACCCGCAGGGCCGGCCTTTCACGGCGCCGTTCCGGATACAGGATGAACGGGTCTTCGCTCCCGCTGAAATTCCGCTGTTCTATCCCAATCCGATGGCAGGCGATTACCAGGACTATGTCGGCAATCACTATCACGCGATGGAAATCTTCGATTTCATCGCCGACCGCCAAACCTTGCTGAGCCGCGCAACCGATACGGCAGGGGCGGCGCTGGCCTGGGTGCGCATTGCGCCCTGGCTGCCCTTCATGCGCATGGGCAGCCGCCCCGGCCTGATGGTCTTCAATGCCATGGGCCAAAGCGTTGATGGCATCGCCGCCTTGCCGCCCGTGCTGCAGACCGCTATCCGCGACACGTATCCGCAATACGATGCCCCGCCGCCGCTGGACGATGCCCGCCCGAACGCCACAAGCTGGACGGTGGCCCGCCAAGCCATCGACAGCGCCCGGCGCGGCTGACCCGGGCCTTTTTCAGCTCAACGGATCCGCCAGCCGGCTTTCCTTCATCAGCAGCAAGCCGCCCACCATGAAACCCAGGGCGCCCAGCCCCAGATGCACATTGGCCAGCGTGGCTACCCACGCGGCCTCGTGCAGGTGTTGCGGCACATACGCCAGCACGGCTGCCGTCATGAAGAAAATACAGCCCCAAAGATTGATGAACGCAATCTGCCAGGCCAATTCTTTCGGGCGCCAGCTCCAATAGGCATGACTGGTTTCCAGCATGGCCAGATAGCCTGACACCAGGAACAATACCGAACCGACCATATCTGGCGCCCAGACAAAAGTATCCTGCAGATACCAGTTCGGCGGCGTGCCTATGCTGTCATAGGTATTGATATTGAACGCCAGAGTGCCGATGAACTGCGCCAGGGTGCTGAGCCAGCCGGCGCTGCGCGGGTGCCAGCCTATCAGCGCCAGGCGCTGCGCCTGCACTGCTGATGGCTGCACGGAAAAAGCCGGCGCATTGGCGGACTGGAAATGCTGCATATAGGCCGCCACCGTGAACGGAATGGAGCCCAGGAAAAAAATCATGCCCAGCTGCGCGCCGGAACAGCCCAGGCTGCCTGGCACCAGCGACAACAGCGCTCCGACCAGAAACAGGAGTGCCCCCACGGCAAACAGGCCCCCTACGATCCGGTTATACCCGGCCGTGCGCCACACTGGCAGCAAGGCGTGCTCTTGCGCCCTCGCAGCGCGCATCAGGCCCTTGCGGTTTTGCCTGGCGCTCCAGACGATCAAGCGCCCATGCTGCATGAAACGGCGCAAGGTAACGAAAGGCCCCGCGCCAAAACTGGCCATGCCATGGCTGCCAGGACGCTCCGGCAGCAAACTCATGCCCCGCTCCCGGCTGCCTGGCGGCTGCCAGACCTCAAACCTTCATTTCCATCCATCATTCCTGCTCCATGACCAACGCTGCACTGCAGCGATATCGCTTCGGGATTATCGGCGACAAAGCCCGCCCCCGAAACCGCCGACTGTTAAAAAAAGCCATCCCGCCGCCAGCAGGAACACGCCTCGTACCGCGGCCGGTCATCTTTCAGGCGCATAATTTGCGTCCGGATTTCTGCCGCCTGTGTTTTCCTGTCTCGTCACGATCATGCCGCTCTCTTTTCCGCGCCTTGCCGCCGCCTGTCTGGCAGGGGCTGCTGCCATCCCCCGTCCCGGGTCTGAGCGCTTGAAATCCAGAGGCCTGAGCGCGGTCTGCTTCAACGCGGTCTGCTTCCACGCGGCCTGCTTCAGCGCGGCTCGGTTCTGCTCAGCACGCTTCAGCGCCCTATTTTTGAGCGCCGCATTATTCGGCACTGCATTCCTAAGCACCGTATTACTAAGCACTACATGCCAGGCAGCCATCCCGGCAGCCCTGCCCGCGGCGCCCCAGCCGCCCTCGCCCTCAGCCCCGGCCCCGGCTCCTGCTTTCACCGCCGGGCACACTGCGCCCGCGCCCTGGCACACCGGCACGGCCGGGGACTGCCACGGCATGCGCGACCTGGCCATCGTCGCGCACATGGACGACGACCTGCTCTTCATGAATCCCGACCTGCAAAATGCCATCCAGGCCGGCGCCTGCCTGGCGGTGCTCTACCTGACGGCCAGCGAAAGGGATGAAGGCGCCAGCTACATGCTGGAACGCGAACGCGCAGTCAGGGCGGCGCACGCCCATCTGGCAGGCCTGCCGGATCAATGGGAGGCCGACCAGATCCGCATCGCTGGCCACACCCTGGCGCGGCAAAGGCTGCGCGGCCGCCCAGGCTTGCAGCTGATTCACATGCGCCTGCAGGACCCATGGCTGGGGCACGGCTGGGGCAGCCTGACGCCGTTGAGCCGTGCCGAAACCATCCCCGGCCAAGTGGCGGAAACACTGGGAGAATTCCGCGAACAGTATGACCGCGCCGCCCTCGTCGATACGCTGGCCGCCCTGATCCAGGCCTACCAGCCCAGCACTATCCGGCATCTGGATGACACCAGCACGATTCCCTACACCGCCCTTTGCTGGCGTTGCGCCGGGCATAGCCACCCCGACCACATTGCCAGCGCCAGGCTGACTCGCGAAGCGATACAGCGCCTGCCCGGCAGCTACACGGCCATCGGCTATATCGACTACCCCGCGCAGGAACGAGCCGCCAACCTCACCGCCGCGGCAGCCGCCGCCAAAACCGATACGTTCCTGCGTTACGCCTGGCTGGACCGGCGCTACTGCGCCCAAGGCCATGATTGCCGCCAGCCCTATGGCCCCACCGCGGCCTGGGTTGCGCGCAGCTACTATCAAACCCGCCATGACACCCCAGCCGCGCTGGCCGCAGGCAGCCGTGGCGACCTGATACTCGCCACGACAGACGAATGGAGCAATACCGCCACCGCCTGGCACCTCGCGCCTGGCAATTGGACACCCCTGAGCAGCAGCCAGGCGGCTGAAGCCCCGCTGTCTTTCAGTTGGCCCGATGGCGCGGCTGGCCTGCTGCTGCGCGATGCCTTGGGTACCGTCTGGAGCACTCGCCAGGACCCCGCCAGCGCCGCCTGGCA
Organism: Kerstersia sp.; assembly: GCF_052103615.1. Classification (NCBI taxonomy): domain Bacteria; kingdom Pseudomonadati; phylum Pseudomonadota; class Betaproteobacteria; order Burkholderiales; family Alcaligenaceae; genus Kerstersia; species Kerstersia sp. The sequence goes on from NZ_JBQEKA010000083.1 coordinate 3,953, forward strand.
GGCCTGGCAAGCCTTGGCAGGCATGCGTATCCAGCAGCCGCCCGTCCTGGCGCCCCAGACCGGCGCCGCCATTGCCCTGGGAAATGACGGCCTGCTCTACTGGAGCCGCGCCTTGCCCCCTGCCCCTGAACGGCCGCCCGGCGCGGCAGACTGGCGCTGGCAAGACTGGCAGCCGCTGCCGCGCCTGCCTGCTGCCAGCTCTGCCAGCGCCCATGCCGCCATTCTGCTGGACGATACCGGCCGCCTGCATGCCTTCGATATCGCCCAGGATGGCCAGCTCTATGCCACACGCCAGAACCTGCCTGCGGCAACTGGCTGGAGCAATTGGCAGCCGCTGACGGCCCCCGCCAGCAGTGGCGGCCTGGCGGCCTTCATGCATGAAGGGCAGCAAAACCTCTATCTGCGCGGGCAGGACGGCATGCTTTATCACCTGCGCCGCCCTGGCCCGGACGCTGCCTGGCAGGCGCCGCAGGCCCTGGCCTTGCGTTACGTCGGACAACCCGCGCTCGGGCTGGATGACGATGGCGAACTCGTGATTGCCGCCCTGGAGCAACCCGGCGGCGCCGTCTGGATACTGGAAGAAGATGCGGCGCCATTGCGGCTGATGCCCCATGCCGGTTCCGCCCCCGCGCTCAAAACCCTGGGCGGCGCCCTGCATCTTGCCGCCAGGCGCAGCGGCGCGGCGCAGGCCTATGAGCTATGGCGCCGCGACCCGCGCAGCGATACCTGGGCGCTGGAAGCCACGGCAACGGCCTCGGCTCCCGCCCTGCCCGCTTCCGGCACGGCAGTACCCGCAGTACCGTCGCCACTGCCACCACTGCCGCCACTGCCGCCGCAGGCCCCACTGGTGCCACTGCCCCCATTGCCGCCGTCCCCTGCTCCCGCGCAGCCAGGCCCCGCCATGCCAGCGGCAGCCGCCACTCCCAACCGCTAAGGCAGCCCTGACACGCCGTTAAGGATAGTCACGGCCACGCGGGCAAATGAAACCAGCGACCGCAAAGCGCGTTAAGCTTTACGTCTGCGGCGGCTAGCTGCTGCCCTGTATTGCCGCCACCCTGTATCACCGCAACCATGGCGGCCGCCATAGCCGCTGCGATAGCCGCCACCCGAGAGGAAATCACCATGCGCCTGGGACGCTCCCGAGCCAGCCAGAACGTCGAAGACCGCCGCAGCAGCGGGCCGCGTGTCGGGCGCGGCAGTATTGGCGTCGGTACCATTGTGCTGGCGCTGGTCGCCATGTATTTCGGCATAGATCCCGCTGTCGTCCTGCAAATGGCGGATGGCGGAGGCCCGGCGACCACAGCCCAGCCAGGCCGCACCGGCACGCCTGACGATGCTCAAGGCCAATTCGTGGCACGCGTGCTGGGCGACACGGAAGATACCTGGCGCGGCATCTTCAATCAGCAGACCAATGGCCGCTATCAGGATGCCACCCTGGTGCTGTACCGGGGCGCCACCCCGACCGCCTGCGGCACCGGCCAAGCCGCCATGGGGCCGTTCTATTGCCCGCTGGACACGCGTGTTTACCTGGACCTGGCATTTTTCGATGAAATGGAACATAAGCTGGGCGCGCCAGGCGAATTTGCCCGCGCCTATGTCATGGCGCATGAAATCGGCCACCATGTGCAGAATCAGCTCGGCACCCTGAAGCGCGTGCAGGATATGCAGCAACGCGTTTCCCGCACGGAAGCCAACCGCCTCTCGGTTCAGCTGGAATTGCAGGCGGATTGCTATGCCGGCGTCTGGGCCCATCACGCCGAAGCCGAACGCAATATCCTGGAAGCTGGTGATATCGAAAGCGGCCTCGGGGCGGCCAGCGCCGTAGGCGATGACACTTTGCAGCGCCGCCAGGGCGGCAGTGTCGTTCCGGACTCATTTACCCACGGAACCTCCGCCCAGCGCATGCAATGGTTTCAGCGCGGCTATGACAGCGGCCGCCTGCGGGATTGCGATACCTTCGGCAACGCGCGCTGAACCCGGCGCGGCCGCCTGCGGTTTTTTTCCTCAGGCGCTGCCGCGCTCCCCATAAGCCGCCCGGGCATCACGAATTCTGTCGTGGTGGCCATCCGCCCAACTGACCAGCGCCCGCATGGGCAACAAAAAGGAATGCCCCAGCTCCGTCAAGGCGTATTCCACCCTCGGCGGCACCTCCGCATAAACAGTCCGGGCGACAAAACCGTCCTGCTCCAGGCGCTTGAGCGTGCGCGACAGCATCTGCCGGGAAATCCCTTCGACCTCCCGGCCCAGTTCATTGAAGCGCATGACAGGCTGACGCCCCAGCGCTTCAAGAATCAGCAAGCTCCATTGATCGCCGATCCGATCCAGCACATCGCGGATTGGACAGGGCTGCCAAGCCGGCAAGGCCAAACCGCCGCCGGCCTTGCCCGGCATGCGCCCAGCGTTAGCCATACCGTCATTTGCCATCCCGCTCTTAGAGAATTCACCCGCCATATCCATTCCTGTCTGCCGCGGCCTCAACCGGCACGCGCTACCAGAAAGTATAGGGCAAGGTCAGCCCGCCGTGACCTGATCACCGCCGGGTGACTTCTTGCGCAGCGCGGCAAAAATCCCTAGTATTCCCCCATTGGTCTAATTATTAGACCAATGAAAATCCTCCAGCGCTATTCCTCTTTCCAAGCACGGTATTCAAGGAGAACAACACATGGCCCATATCGCTCTCATCGGTGCCTCCGGACAAGCCGGTTCCCGCATTCTCAAAGAACTGTCCGACCGCGGCCATCAGGTCACCGCACTGGCGCGCCACCCGGAAAAAATCGCCGCCCTGCCCGGCGTGACGGCCCGCCAGGCGGATGTCTATGACCAGGCCGGCCTGGTCCACGCCCTGCGCGGCCACGATGCCGTCATCAGCGCCGTGCATTTCACCGCCAGCGACACCGCCGCCCTGCTTGCAGCCGTGAAGGCCGCCGGCGTGCCGCGCTACCTGGTGGTCGGCGGCGCAGGCAGCCTGGAAGTCGCCCCGGGCCAGCGCGTGCTGGATTTACCGGATTTCCCTGCCGCCTACCTGGCCGAAGCCCGCAAAGGCGCCGAATTCCTGGAGCAGCTGCGCGCCGAGACGGCACTGGACTGGACCTTCCTCTCGCCGTCGGCGGAATTCACGGCGGGCGAACGCACGGGCAAGTTCCGGCTAGGCAAAGATACCCTCCTCAGCAATGAAACCGGCAGCCGCATTTCCTTCGAGGATTACGCCATTGCCCTGGCAGACGAACTGGAACGGCCTGCGCACTCGCGTCAGCGCTTCACTGTCGGCTATTAATTTGGCTATGAGTGTCGGCGATGAATGTTGCCGACTAATGTTGCCGACTAATGTTGCCGACTAATGCCACCTACTAATGTCACCGACTGACGCCGGATAGCGCCCTAAGCGCCCCGCCCCGTCTGAGCCGCCGCGCCCTGCATCAGCATGGCGCGGCGGCTTTGCCTTTGCGCTGCGCAACCTAGGAAAAACACCAATCTTGCGCACCGCACATCCCGCCTGATTGCCGTAAACTGCGTAGCTTGCTGCCGCAAATGCCGCAGCGCACCAAGACAAACACAGCCGCAAGCTGAATGGCGGCCTGCCAGACAGGCGAAGTCATCCCCCGGCGGCACGCACCAGGAGATATCAGCAATGTCCAGCTCCACGGAACCCGGGCAATCCGGCACTGCTTCCGCATCAGACGGCAGCCATCTGGCCCGCAATCTATCCAATCGCCACCTGCAACTCATTGCCATCGGCGGCGCTATCGGTACCGGCCTGTTCATGGGTTCCGGTAAAACGATCTCACTGGCTGGCCCATCCATCCTGCTGGTTTACGCCATCATCGGCATCATGCTGTTTTTCGTGATGCGGGCGCTGGGCGAAGTGCTGCTGTCCAATCTGGAATACCGCTCTTTCGCGGACTTCGCCGGTGACCTGCTGGGCCCCTGGGCCAAATACTTCACCGGCTGGACATACTGGCTCTGCTGGATCGTGACCGGGGTGGCCGATGTCGTGGCGGTCGCGGGATATGTCGCCTTCTGGTTCCCGGAATTACCGCTATGGATCCCGGCCCTGGGACTGATTCTGGTGCTGCTGGTGCTGAACCTGCCTTCGGTGCGCAATTTCGGCGAAATCGAATTTTGGTTCGCACTGATCAAAATCATCGCCATCAGCGCCCTCATCATTACCGGCATGATCATGCTGCTGAATCACTTCCAGCTGCCGGATGGCACGCCAGCCAGGGTGGGCAACTTATGGGAGCACGGAGGCTTCTTCCCCAACGGGTTCGGCGGTTTTGTCGCGGGCTTCCAGATTGCTGTCTTCGCCTTCGTCGGGATTGAGCTGGTTGGCACGGCGGCGGCGGAAACCGAAAATCCGCACCGCAATCTGCCCAAGGCCATCAACTCCATTCCCATCCGTATCGTGCTGTTCTACCTGGGCGCCCTGTTCGTCATCATGACGGTCACCCCCTGGGACAAGATCAGCCCGGACACCAGCCCGTTCGTGGCCATGTTCTCACTCGCGGGCCTGGCCATTGCCGCGCATGTCGTGAACTTTGTCGTGCTGACCTCGGCGGCCTCCAGCGCCAACTCGGGGATTTACTCTACATCGCGCATGATTTTCGGCCTGGCTTCCAGCGGTGACGCCCCCAAGGGCCTGAGCCACCTGAACCGTCGCCGCGTGCCCGTCAACGCCTTGTTCTTTTCCTGCGTGTTCCTGCTGTCCGGCGTGGTCCTGCTCTATGCAGGCCAAAGTGTGATGGAAGCATTCACGCTGATGACAACCATCTCCGCGCTGCTCTTCATCTTCGTCTGGTCCATGATTCTGGCATCGTATATTCAATACCGCCGCAAACGGGCCGCCCTGCATGCCGCATCGAACTTCAAGATGCCTGGCGGCATTCCCGCCGCCATCATGGTGTATATCTTCTTTGCCTTCGTCCTCTGGGCGCTGGCGCAGAAGCCCGATACCGCCGTGGCCTTGATCTACACACCGCTCTGGTTTGTATTCCTGGGCATTTCCTACCTGTTTGTCCGCCGCCGCAAGATCGCCGCCGGCATCAAGGAATAAGCCTAGTCGCCTGCCGCCAACGCCGGCCCGCTATCGCCTGAAAGCATCACGCCGGCCCATCTCGCCGGCCCATCACGCTGATGTCACACCAGCGTGATGGGCCGGCGTTATTGCATTAAAACTTGATGCAGCGCAGACCGGAATTACGCTTTGTCGCATTCCTGCGTTTACGCCAATCCGGGAAAACAGTAAGCTCATAGACATACATCGAGACAACTGCCATCCTGGCCCGACATCCCGATGCCTGATCCTGCCACGGTGTTCTGCCGGGCAATTCCAGCTCAATCCAGCTCAATGGAGACTGATGATGCGCAAGCAAGGCTATTCCACCTCCCGCCGTACTCTGGCTGCATGCGCCATGGCCCTTGCCAGCCTGACGTTTGCCGCCTGCACGACGACCACCCCGAACGACACCGCCAGCGCCGCTGAACAGCGCAGCCAGATCAATTCCGGCGTCAACTCCACCCTGAGCCGCCTCTACAGCGCCGCTCCCGGTTCGCAAACCCTGATTCAGCAGGCCAAGGGCGTGCTGGTATTCCCCTCTGTCATGAGCGCCAGCTTCATCGTCGGCGGCGAATACGGCAAGGGCGCATTGCGTGTCAATGGCGTCACCAAAGGCTATTACAGCCTGGGCGGCGGTTCCATCGGCTTCCAGGCGGGCGCGCAATCCCGTGCCATCGTCCTGGTCTTCACCACCCAGCAGGCGCTGGACTCCTTCCTGAACAGCAGCGGCTGGTCTGTCGGCGCGGATGCCAATGTCGCGCTGGCCACCCTGGGCGCCAATGGCTCCATTGACAGCAATACCGTCAATCAGCCTGTCGTCGGCTTTGTGCTGAACAATGCCGGCCTGGCGGCAGGCGTGTCGCTGCAAGGCTCCAAGGTTCAGCCCATCGGGCTGTAAACCCAGGCGCAGGGGGCCCAGGGCGGATTTGGCCCGCGCCCCCCTGCGGGATGGCCGGTGCCGACCCATAGGCTCAACAGGCCTCACGCAGCCGGTGCCAATCCGCCAACGCCAAAAAAAACGCCTGAATATTTGATATTCAGGCGTTTTTTTATCGCATCCTCAGATCATTACCGGTGGATGCGTACACGACGGAAAACAGCTTAGTTGATGACCTGCTCGATTTCACCTGCAGCGCGTGCGCGCTGGAGTTCCTGTTGCACCTGGGCGCGCGTCAGTGGCGTGCCGACATTCAGGCGCGGCAGGTCATTCGGGCGAACATTGGTCAGACCAGCAGCTTGAGCCTGGGCCAGTTCAGCCTGGACTTGCTGCGAGCTCAACGGCGTGCCGACATTCAAGGGCGGCAGCGCGTTGGGGTTATCAGTCGCAGCATGCACTGTGGCGGCACCCGCCACAGACACGGCAACCAGGGCGAACGACAGGGTTTGTTTCAGTGCTTTCATTTCTGCAACTCCTACGGTGTTATGTGTCTGCTTCCCACGTTCTGGTTCATTCGCGGGAACGTGTCAAAACGATGACAGTGATGACAGTATGCGTAGAATCCCTAATATGAAAAAGCGCATATTCGCAAATGATTTTTCCATATATGGAAAAATCGACTCAAAAATATCTAAATTACCGACTGAAATCGAATGAAACTTTCCTGATACTGCCCAGATATCAATTGGAATGACTTTCATCTGCGGCAGCGCCCAAAGAGCGAAAAAGTATGCATCATGGAAGGTTCCGCTAGACGCCTGCTTGCCTGGCTGCCAAATATCTGGCCCCGTTGCCCCCTCGTTGCCCCCTCGTTGCCCCCTCGTTGCCCCCTCGTTGCCCCCCCCATTGCTCCGCCGCTGCCTGAATATTCGCCAAGCCACGGACAAAAAAAACGTGCCCTGACAGGGCACGTTTTGCATGGCGGCCGGCACTAAGGCCGGGCGGGCTGAGTCCGCTCAGCTGACGTTATTGGCAGCGGAGTCAGGGCCGACTTCAGGCACCATTTTGCGCGACAAGGCCTTGGGCAGCGGGAAGGCCACATTTTCCTCTTCCCCCGGCAAGGTCCGCACAGACAAAGCGCCCAGCGCCTTGAGGCGGTCTATCACCTCGCGCACCAGCACTTCCGGCGCCGATGCGCCGGCAGTAATGCCGATGCGCTGGCGGCCTTCCAGCCAGGCAGGTTCAATCGCGTCGGCACGGTCGATCAGGTAGGCGTCCGTTCCCAAACGCTCGGCCACTTCCCGCAGGCGGTTGGAATTCGAACTGTTGACACTACCGACCACCAAGACCAGATCGCAATCCGGCGCCATGAACTTCACGGCATCCTGGCGGTTCTGCGTGGCATAGCAGATGTCGCTTTTCTTGGGCTCGACGATGGTCGGAAAGCGCTGACGCAAAGCCTGCGCCACGACCGCCGCGTCATCCACGGACAATGTGGTCTGCGTCACATAGGCCAGGTTGTCAGGATCCACCACCTGCAAAGCCAGCACATCTTCCGCCGTTTCCACCAGATAGATGCCGCCATCTGCCTGCCCCAGCGTCCCTTCGACTTCCGGGTGCCCGCGGTGGCCAATCATGATGACCTCGCGCCCAGCCGTCCGCATGCGCTTGACCTCGATATGCACCTTGGTCACCAGCGGGCAGGTAGCATCGAACACATTCAAGCCGCGGTCTTCAGCTTCTTTGCGCACCGCCTGCGACACGCCATGCGCCGAGAACACCACGATGGCGCCTGTAGGCGCCTGATCCAGGTCGTCGATAAAGACTGCGCCTTTATCGCGCAGCGTCGATACGACATAGCGGTTATGCACGATTTCATGCCGCACATAAATCGGCGCGCCGTGCAGCTCCAGCGCCCGCTCCACGATGTCGATGGCACGATCGACGCCGGCACAGAACCCCCTGGGCTGAGCCAGGACGATCTCACCTGCGCTAATCGGTGTCTCTACACTCGTCATCAAAGCACTCCAAGAATGGCCACATCCACTGTCAATGCAATCCCCGCCAGCGGATGATTGAAATCGAAAACGGCCTGGTCCTCATTGACGGATTTCAGCACGCCGGAATAGCGCAAGCCATTGGGCGCGGCAAACTCCACCATATCCCCCGGCGTGAAGCTGGCATCCGGCCCGGCATGCTCATCCAGCATGGCGCGCGTGACAGCCTGCACCAGCTCCGGGTTGCGGTCACCGTAAGCCTGGGCAGGCGCCACCGTGAAACTGAATTCATCCCCTTCGCGGTGCCCCAGCAAGGCTTCTTCCAGGCCAGGCGCCCATTGGCCCGTGCCCATTTGCAGGGTCGCGGGACGGCCATCAAAGGTATCCGCAAACACAGAACCCTGTGCCGGGCCAGAGGCCAGCACAATGCGGTAATTCAGGGTGATGTATGAATCCGCATGGATCAAAGCATTCACTGGTTCAGCTGCTGCGCTCAAAGTCTGCCACCGTATCGAGTTGGATAGGAATCCCCCATTTTAGAGTGACTTATGCCAGAAACCCAAACCAGTACCCCTCTCCTGCCCCGGGAACGCCTGATCCGTTACGGCGCGGCCGCCCTGGAAGACGCGGAATTGCTCGCAATCATGCTGCGTACCGGCACGGCCAGCACACCTGTCCTGAGCCTGGCGCGGCAACTCCTGCGCGAGTTTGGCGGGCTGCGCCAGCTGCTTGCGGCAGACCGCGACGCCCTGGCCGCGGTATCAGGGCTGGGCCCGGCCAAATCCTGCCAGCTGGTCGCCACCATGGAACTGGCCAAACGGTCTTGCGCCGAAACGTTGCAAGACGGCAACGTCATGCAGCAACCGGAGGCCGTCACCCGCTATTGCGCCGCCCATCTGGCCCATTTGCGCGTCGAGCACTGCATCGCCCTCTATCTGGATAATCGCCTGCGCCTGCTGGCCTGCCACACCCTCGCGCGCGGCACGACCAACCAAGCCTCGGTTTACATCGCCGAAATCGTGCGCTCAGCGCTGGCGCATCACGCCAGCGCCATGATACTCGCCCATAACCACCCGTCCGGCTCACTCACGCCCAGCCCGGAAGACATCACGCTGACGCAGCAAGCCAAAGCCGCCCTGGCGCTGGTCAATATTCGGCTCGTGGACCACTTGATCATCGCCGGCCACGCCAGTTGTTCCCTGGCCGAGCTAGGACATTGCTAGCCGCGCCAGCCGCCGCATCAGGATGCGTCTCCGGCCAGCCCAACAAGCGGACAGGCCAGAGAGCAGGAGAACAAGCGGCAGGCTGACGCTATTTAGCGGCTGCTCGCTGCCGCCGCAGGCCATTTACTTCGTGCCGGCCTGCGAGGCGTCCGGCTCGCCGCCGCGCCCTGGTGCGGGCGCCGTGCTTGGTGTCGTGCTTGGTGTCGTGCTTGGTGTCGTGCTTGGTGCCGGATTGGCTGCCTGATCCACAGCCGGATGGGCGGCCGGATTTTGCGCTTTTTCCTGCGCCATTTCTGGCACGGTTGCTTGCTGCTGTGCGGGCGCCGTTTCTTGCTGCACCTCTTGCGCCGTTTCTTTCGAAACCGCTTCTGCCGTTTCTTCTGCCGTTTCTTCTGCCGTTTCTTCTGCCGTTTCTTCTGC
>NZ_JBQEKA010000084.1:0-13374 GCF_052103615.1 Kerstersia sp.
CTGTATTTGTTGATGGTGGCGCGCAAGCGTGATCCTGGCGGGGCACTGGTCAGCCTGAAAAGCCTGGCGCTGTTGCTGCTGTTTGTCGTGACCATCATGCTGGTGCAATGGCTGGGCCTGCCGGTGGCATCCGGCCTGGGCGCCACCGCGACTGTGCTGCTGCTGGAGCGCGGCCGCCGCTGGGGGCCGGCGGTGGCCACGGGTGTATTTTTCGGATTGCTGACGCATTTTGGCTTTGGCGAGCTGCTGGGTGTGCCTTTGCCCTGACAGGCCGGGGCATCCCAGGCGGACGTCATCAGGCGGCCGCTGCCCGCGCGGGCAGCGGCCGCTTTTTTGCGCTCAGGGGCGGGGCGCTGGCGGGCAGGCTAAGCCAGCAGGCCGCGTTCGCGCAAAATGGCAAACATGGTCAGAACGCCGGGTACCTGTGCGGGCTGCAAGAGGTATTCGGCGTAAGAAAAGTACCGCGCATCGCCAATTTCCTGGCTGGCGCTGAACTGGTCGTCCTGGGCGTCATACAGAAAGCAATCCTGCTCCATCACGATATGCGCGGCCTCGCCGTAGGCCGGCGCGGACACATGGCAAAGGAATTGCAGCCTGCTGGTATCCAGCGCCAGCGTCAGTTCTTCTTCGATTTCGCGCAGCAGCGCCTGTTGCGCGGTTTCCCCGGCATCTATCTTGCCGCCCGGCAAATACCAGGCCTGTTTGTTATTGCTGAAGGCCAGCAGCAGGCTTTGCGCTTTGACGACCACCAGCGCGGCCGTGGGTAAGGCCTTGGCCGCAGGGGGCGCAGCAGGGCAAACGGGGGCGGGCGCGGGATCTGGTAGAGATTGGGCGGTCATGCTAGGTGATAAAAGCAATAAAAAGGCATTAAAAAAGTGGGTGCCGGTCTATTCTAGCCTGCGGGTTTGCCAGCCGCCGAGGCTGGCCTATACGGCAGCGCCGGTGGGCGCGGCATTCTGCGTATGATGCATGAGCGGCTCCTTTTCCCGCCGCCAGGCCCTAGAATGTCAGTCATGTTGAAGGCTTGCCATAGAGCATGGCCCAGACCTGCCTTTTTATGGAGACAATATGCTGACCATTCAGCTTGATATCGCTCAGACGACGGGTATTGCTGCGGTACTGCTGGTGCTGGGGGAATGGATACGCAACCGGGTGGAAGTGCTATCGCGCTACTTCATTCCGGGCCCGATTATTGGCGGTCTGGTCTTTTCTCTGGTGGCGTTGGCTGGGCATCTGACAAACACCTTCTCTTTCGAGTTTTACGACAACATGCGTGCGTTCATGTTGCTGGTGTTTTTTACCACGATCGGTTTTTCCGCCAGTCTGGATCTGCTGAAAAAGGGCGGTCTGGGCGTGCTGCTGTTTCTGGCGGCTGCACTGGGCCTGGTGCTGCTGCAAAACCTGCTGGGCACTTCATTGGCGGCCATGCTGGGTGTCAATCCCATGATTGGGCTGGCAGCGGGGTCGGTGGCGTTGACGGGAGGGCATGGGACTTCGGCGGCTTTTGGTCCTTTGCTGGAGCAGGCTGGCGCGACAGGCGCCTTGCCGGCAGCGATTGCCGCGGCAACCTGGGGTTTGGTGGCTGGCTGCATGATAGGCGGGCCGGTGGGCAAGTTGTTGATGCGGCGTTATCGTCTGCATGGCCCGGCACAGCCGGGGCCGGATGCCGCGCAGGCGGAGCCTGGCACGGGTGATGAGGCCCAGCCGCCGGAAGCAGCGACGGCATTTGGCGACCAAATTGATGGCAAAACAGTGATGTATGCCTCGATTCTGATCGCTCTGTCGATCGGCGCTGGTTCGCTGGTGGTCAAATTGCTGGCCTATATTGGCCTGACGGTCCCGGCTTATCTTGGCGCCATGCTCGTGGCGGCAGTGGTGCGCAATGTCATCGACTGGCGCAAAGGCATGTTGCCGCGCCGTCAGTTTGAAGTTGTCGGCGAGGTATCGCTCGCTTTTTTCCTCGCCATGGCCCTGATGTCCATGAAACTCTGGGAACTGGCGGATGTCGCGGGGCCTTTGCTGCTGATTCTTGTCGCCCAGACGGCAATGATGTTTGCCTACGCGTATTTCGTCACGTTCAGGGTGATGGGGCGTGATTATGATGCGGCCGTGATTGCTGCCGGGCATTGCGGGTTTGGCATGGGGGCAACCCCCAATGCCATGGCAAATATGCAGGCCTTCACCTTGGCCAATGGCCCTTCGGTCAAGGCATTTTTCGTGATCCCGCTGGTGGGCTCATTGTTCATCGACTTTTTCAATGCTGTCATCGTGACTTCCTTCATCAGTTATCTGCGTTAACGGGGGCTGAGATGTCCGGGCAGACCGCGAAGGCCTGCCTGGATGGAGGGAATGCGTTTAAAGCGTGCCGGCGGCAGACGTGCCAACGCGATAGTAGGTCGGCGGCGCGGCGCCATTGACTGCGAAATCACCGACCTGGCGTTCCCGGTAAACGCGGGGATTGTGCGAGGAAATCGTGCGGGCGTTGCGCCAGTAGCGGTCCAGCCCGGCCTGGCGCAGCGTGGCCGAGGCGCCCAGGGCATCAAAGAGTTCCGTGCTGGCTTCCAGCACCAGCCGCGTGAGCACCGAGACGGCCTGATCGACTTCCACATGAGCAAGGATGGCCGCCTGGGTCTGAGCTTGGGTTTGGGGGTGGGTTTGAAAGCGGGCCTCGCCAGGGTCGGCGCGCTGCCGGTGCGCGTCATGGCTGCGCTGAACGGCCTGTGAGGCATGCAGGGTCAAGGCGCCCGCGGTATAGGCGGCGGCATGGGCACGCCCCACTACCTGTAAAAGCTGCGGGTCCTGGGCGGCGCTGGCGCTGTTGCCGTGGCTGTAAACACGGTCGCGCTGTTGCAGCCTGCGGGCGACATCACCGGCAAGCGCGCGCCCGATACCGGCCAGAGACGCCAGATGCACCAGTTGATAAAACGGCACGGCATAGGGAAAGCGTGCGGCCCCGGGTTTGATCCATATATCCTCTACCGCTACCTGGGTGAAGATGGCGGTGCCGCTGGCGGTCAGCGCCTGGCCGAATCCGTCCCAGTCATCCACGACTTCCACGCCAGGCGCCTGGCGTGCCACCTGCAGGTAGTGCGTATTGCCTTCGTGGTCCTGGGCGGCGACAGAAATCCAGTCGGCAAAGAGCGAGCCGGTGGTGTAGAACTTGCGCCCGTCCAGGCGCCAGCCCTCGGGGCCGCGGCTCAGGCGTGTGGCAAAACTCCCGACTTGGGCGGGGCCAGCTTCGGACAGACCGGCACCTATCAGGTCGCCCTGTGAGAGCCGTTCCAGCCAGAAATCGCGCCAAGGGGAGGGGTCAGCGCTCAGGACTTCTTCGGTAAAGCCCAAATGCGCCCGCAAGGCATTGACGACATTGGTATCCGCTTCGCCCAATTCCACCAGCAGGCCGAAGAGTTCAGTCAGGGTGGCAGCCTGCCCGCCCTGCGCGGCGGGCAGGCGCAGGCGGGTGAAGCCTGCTGCGCGCAGCCAGCGGATTTCATCATGAGGTAGGCGGCGTTGCAGGTCGCGCTCGACCGCGCTGGCCCGAATACGGGCAAACACCGGCCGCAAGTTTTGCGCAAGGGCTTCGTAGCGTTCGCTAGGGGGCGTGCCCCAGGCCGGGTAGGCCGGTGCGGCAGAATCCGCTGGCAGCGGTGCGGCGGGCGTGCTGGATGTGTTGAGCGTGTTGGGCGTGTTGGGCGTGGCGGAGGCCAGGGCAGCAGGGTATTCCTGAATATGGGACATGGCAATCTCGGAAAGGGAAAGAGGGGGCCGGTGGTGAAGGGATCCATACGCTTCGCCATCAGGCTGTGATGGATCAGGGCGCGGCAGGCAATCAGACGGCAGTTTGAGCCGGGGAGCGGGCGGCGTGGGCGGCGTGGGCGGCGTGGGCCGGGGCAGGGTATGCCGGATGCGCTGACTGTGCCGGTCGTGACGGGGCGTGGGCGGGGCGTTTGAGCCCCAGGTGTTCGCGCAGCGTGCGGCCTTCATAAGCGGTGCGGAAGAGCTGACGGCGCTGCAATTCGGGGACGACATGTGTGATGAAATCGCTCAGGCCGCCAGGCAGCCAGGGCGCCATGATGTTGAAGCCGTCAGCGGCGCCGGATTCGAACCAATGCTGGAGAAAATCCGTGACCTGGGCGGGCGTGCCGACTACCTGCTGGTGGCCGCGCGCGCCAGCGATGCGCAGATACAGCTGGCGCACATTCAGGCCGTCCCGGCGCGCCAGGTCTAGCAGCAATTGCTGCCGGCTCTTGGGGCCATTGGTTTCAGGCAGCACAGGCACCGGGTCTTCGGGCGACAGGCCGGACAGATCGGCGTTGCCCAGCGTGCTGGAAAGCAGGGCGATGCCGACGGCGGGATCGACCAGTTCCTGCAATTGCTCGAACTTTTCTTCGGCCTCCGCCAGGCTCGCGCCGATGACGGGAAAAATGCCGGGCATGATTTTGACGTCGTCCGCTTGGCGGCCATGGGCAGGCAGGCGGCGCTTGATGTCGGCGTAAAAGGCCTGGGCTTCTTCCAGTGTCTGGTGGGCCACAAAAATGACCTCGGCCGTCCGGGCGGCCAGCGCCCGGCCCGCTTCCGAGGCGCCGGCCTGTACCACCACTGGCCGCCCTTGCGGAGAGCGCGCGGCGTTGAGCGGCCCGCGTATGCGAAAGTGCTTGCCCTGGTAGTCCGGCAGATGCAGCTTGGCGGTATCCAGATAGATGCCGCTGGCCTTGTCGCGCGTGAAGGCGTCATCTTCCCAGCTATCCCAGAGCCGCAGCACGGCATCATGGAATTCCGTGGCGCGTTCATAACGCAGCGCATGGGCTTCCAGCTCGTCACGATTGAAATTCTGGGCTTCGGTGCGGCCGCTGGAAGTGACCAGATTCCAGCCGGCCCGGCCGCCGGAAATATGATCCAGCGAAGCGAACTTGCGCGCGACGTTATAGGGTTCGTGAAAGGACGTGGAAACGGTGGCGATCAGGCCGATTTTTCGGGTGACGGCGGCCAGTGCGGAGAGCAGGGTGACCGGTTCGAAAAAATCGCTGCGTGCCGTGCGCGCCAGGGATGCCGGATCGGTGCCGCGGATGCCGGAAGAGTCGGACAAAAAGATGGCGTCGAAGTGGGCCGCTTCGGCTTGCTGCGCCAGCGCGACATAGTGCTGGAAATTGCTGCCGGCATCAGCCTGGGCGCCAGGGTGGCGCCAGCCCGCGATATGGTGGCCGGTCTGCATCAGGAATGCGCCCAGGCGGATTTGACGAGGTGCGTGAGACATGAGGTTCCTTGAGTAGGCAGTGAGGAAGGGGCGGCACGCCGGTCAGGGGTGGCTGGCTGTGCTGGCGGGATCGCTGGCCTGAGCCGCGGCCGAGCGTGGAATGGGCAGGCCCAGGTGCTGGCGCAGGGTGCTGCCTTCGTAGTCCTGGCGGAACAGGCCGCGCTTTTGCAGCAAGGGCACGACCTGCTCGACGAAATCCTGCAGGCCGCTGGGCAGCAGGCCGGGCATGAGGTTGAAGCCGTCGGCGGCGCCGTGGCGGAACCAGTGCTCGATATCGTCGGCAACCTGTTCGGGCGTGCCCACAACTTCCCGGTGGCCGCCGCCAGCGGCATATTCCCCGAGGAACTCACGCAAGGTGAGCCCGCTGTGCTGCGAGCGCGCCAGAATGGCCCGGAAAAAGGTATGGCCGCCGTTGCCCTGATTGGGCAAGGGCAGGTCCTGCGGCAAGGGTTCGTCGAGCTTGAGCCGTTCCGGCGCCACCCCCAGTCTCCCGGCCAGCCGGTTCAGGCTGTGTTCGATAGGCACCAGCCCGATCAGCGCCTGGTGGCGTTGGCGGGCCTCTGCTTGCGTGCCGCCCAGGAAAACGCCGAGACCGGGCAGAATCTTGAGACTGCCAGGGGGGCGGCCTAGCGCCCCGGCCTGACGGCGCAGCCCTTGCGCATAGGCCAGGGCTTCTTCAAAGGATTGCGACGCCGAGAAGACGGCTTCGGCATGGCGTGCCGCCAGCGCCTGGCCATCCGCAGAGCCCCCGGCTTGGAACAGCACGGGATGGCCCTGGGCCGAACGCGGCTGGTTAAGAATACCGCCCACCTGGAAAAATTCGCCCGCATGATGGACGGCATGCAGCTTGCTGGTATCCGCGAAGCGCCCGGTGACGGCGTCGCCTATCAGGGCTGTGTCTTCCCAGCTGTTCCATAAGGCCTTGACGACAGTGGCGAACTCATCGGCGCGGCGGTAGCGCTCGGCGTGGGCCAGCACATCTGGCTGGCCGAACTTCCTGGCGGACGAGGCATCGGCCGTGGTGACGATATTCCAGCCTGCGCGCCCGCCGCTGATGAGATCCAGCGAGGCCAGGCGGCGCGCCAGGTTGTAAGGGTCGTTGTAGGTCGTGGAAGCTGTCGCGATCAGGCCCAGACGGGTCGTGGCAGTGGCGATGGCCGTCAGGACAAGAGTGGGTTCCAGCGCAGTCACCGGCCCTGTGGCCAGGCCATCGGTCGTGACGGAGTCAGCCAGAAAAATAGCGTCGAACTTGCCTTTTTCCGCCCATTGGGCAATGCGGACATAGTGCTGTATGTCGATAAAGCCCAGCGGGTCATTTTCCGGCACGCGCCACGCGGAAGGCACGAAGCCCTGGAGCCAGGCGTTGACGTTCAGGTGCAGTTGGCGCGGAGGGGAGCGGCTCATGCGGTCGCCTTTTCGGGTCAGGATAAGTGGGACGGAAGGAGGGCGGGCGTGACGGGTTCAGGGTTGCAGGCGTTTCTGGTCAGGGACCACAAAGCCCCGATAGTTGTCATTGATAAAGGCGGCGACAGCATCGCTGAGCAGGTAATCCGTCAATTGCTGGATGCGCGGGTCTTCAAGCAATTCCGTGCGGGTGGTCAGCACGTTGGCATACGGGTTGTTGTGCTTGTCCTCCAGGGCCAGGGCGCTTTGTGGATCAATATCGTGCGTCAGGGCAATGTCGCCATTGATGAACGAAGCTTCCACATCTGGCAGCGACTTGGCCCGCAGCCGGGTTTCCGTCGGGATGAACTTCAAGTGCCGGGGGTTGGCGGTGATGTGTTTTTCATCTATCGCCAGGGCGGCCGATGAACCGTCAGATTGCGGGTGGCTGAGTTCCAGCAGGCCTGCCTGCTGCAAAATGAACAGGGCGCGCGGCAAGTTGGTCTGCTCATTGGGCACCAGCAGCGCGGCGCCATCGGGAATATCCTGAAGGGACGCATAGCGTGAGGAATACAGGCCGAAGACATTCACCAGCAGCGTAGCGGCATTGACCAGCCGGCCTTGGGCTTCAGGGTGCGCCGCCACCCAGGAATCAAAGAAAGGCCGGTGCTGCAACAGGGTGGCATCGACGTCGCCTTTGTAGAGCAGCTGGTTGGCATCCAGGCCCTGGTTGCTTTCGATGACCTTGAGTTTCAGGCCGCTGCGGTCCTGATTGGCCAGTTGCTGCACATAACGCAGAATGTCGCCTTGCGGGGTAGGCGTGACATAAACCTTGAGCGGTTCACTGGACACCGGGGCGGGGGCGGCCTGGGCTTGCGTTTGGGCCTGGGTCTGGGCAGCCAGGCTGCCGGTCAGCGCTGCCAGCGTCACGGCGCTCAGGGCCAGTAGCGTGCGCAGAGCATTGCGTTTTGGGGTGGGATTGGAGCTGGGATTGAAGCTGGGCTTGGGCTTGGGGAAGAAACGTGGCATCTAAGCATTCCTTGTGAAATGAAAGGGGGCGGGCGAAAGGAAAGGGCGAGCCTGCTGGGGAGGGGCTTGGGCGCTAGCGTTTGTGTTTGCGCAGCCGGATCCAGGCATCGCCGCTGAGCTGAATCATTTGCACCATGAGCACCATGGCAATCACGGCAATGAAGATCAGTTCGACGAACCAGCGCTGGTAGCCATAGGTCAGCGCGAAGTCGCCTACGCCGCCAGCGCCAATCGCGCCTGCCACGGCCGTGCCTTCCACCAGACCGACCAGAATGATGGTGGCGGAGGCGATGATGCCGGACAGGGATTCGGGCAGAAGAATGCGGAAGATGAATTGCGGCGTCGTCACGCCAATCACGCGGGCGGCTTCGATTCTGCCCTGATCCAATTCGCGCAAATTGGCTTCTATCAGGCGGGAAAAGAAAGGCGTGAAACCAAAGGTCAAAGGCACCAATGCCGCGACCGGGCCTAATGGCGTGCCGACAATCCAGCGGGTGACTGGGATCAGGATCACAATCATGATGATGAAGGGAATGGATCTGCCGGTATTAATGACGGTATTGAGCGAGTGATAGACCAGCGGCCTGGGGCACCATGAATTCGGCGCAGTCAAATACAGCGCCAGGCCGCAGGAAATACCCAGTGTCATTACCAGCACACCGGAAAAGAAAGTCATATAGAAAGTCTGGCCCAGCGCTTCCCAGAAATCAGGCAAATAAATTGTCCAGTCGCGCGCATTCATGCTTCTGTTACCTTTCCCAAGACAATGCTTTTTTCCCGCAGAATGGAAGACAGCGCCTGCACCAGGCTTGAGGGTTTGCCGCGGAAGTCGAAATCCACTTTAAATCTGGCGGCGTCCACGCCACCCAGGCGCTCCACGCCACCAGAGACCACGGCAGAAGAAAGATCCAGGCGCCTGGCTGCGTCAGACAAAAACGAACCCTGGGTGCGGATATCCGGCAGAATCAGGTCATAGCGGACCCAGCCCGGATGTGGGGCGTGCCCGAGATCCGGCGCGGGCAGAAGCTGGCGCCCGAGATAGGAATCCGCATCGTGCAGCAGGTCGCGCACCTTACCTGCCTCGATAATGCGGCCGGATTGGATGAGCGTGACGGAATCTGCGGCATAGCGCACGACATCCCATGAGTGGGTAATCAGAACGATGGTCAGGTTCAACTGCGCTTTGAGCTGCAGCAATAAATCCAGGATGACGGCGGTGGTCTCGGAATCCAGGGCGCTGGTGGCCTCATCGCAGAGCAGGACTTCCGCATCGGCCACCAGCGCCCTGGCGATTCCCACGCGTTGTTTCTGCCCGCCGGACAGTTGCGAGGGATAGGCATTTTCCTTGCCTTGCAAGCCAACCCGCTCTATCCACTCCCGTGCCTTGCGGCGCCGCGCCGTGCGCCCGACACCACGCACGGATAAGGGAAATTCAATATTTTCCAGCACCGTCTGGCTATGAAAAAGATTGAAATGCTGAAAAATGGTGGCCACCCGGCTCAGGTAATGCCGCATCGCCGAACCGTGCAAATCCGTCAGGCGTTGGTCTTGAAAATGAATATCGCCGCTATCCGGGCGTTCCAGTAAATTCAATAGCCGTAATAATGTGCTTTTCCCGGCGCCGGATGTGCCGACAATGCCGAAAAATGAATTCTTGGGTATTTCCAGGGAAATATCCGAAAGCGCGGGCAATGTTTCCTTGCCACGGCTAAATGACTTGGAGACATGTTCCAGGCGAAATGCATAGCTCATCGTCGGAAACCATTAAGGAAAATGGAGGGCAGATGGCTGCCCTTGAAAAATTCATTATTGGTTTGTATCGGGATTGAGCCAACAATCTAATTTCTATATTGATATTGGGGGCGGCAGGAATGTCTATATGGAATTCAGGCATGTCGTTTGCCGCTGCTGGCGGAATGGCTGAAGGTTTTCCCGTCACTCGGGTAAAGGGACGATCACCGCGCCTGTTGCCCGCTGGCCGGGCGCGGCAAGCACCGGGCAGGGCATCACACGCCAGTTTGCGCAGCGGGAAAGTGCGCGCTGACCGCATATATTGCAGCGCAGCAGGAGTATCCTTGAGCCCACTGGCGCCTGCGTGATCCGCGGGCGCTTGGAATGCCCCGTCCGGCACGCCGGGCAGGGGCTTGATCCCAGTTATTTTTGCGTAAGGCCACTTGGTGTTTCGACATGGACTTTGACATCATCGCCATCCTCACGGCAGTGGCGTTCTGCGCCGGTTTTTTCGATGCGATTGCCGGCGGCGGCGGGCTGATTACCGTGCCGGCGCTTTTTCTCTCAGGACTGGACCCGCTGGCTGCGCTGGCGACCAATAAATTTCAGGCTTCGGCAGGCTCGGTTTCGGCCACCGTGGCTTTTGCCCGCAAAGGCCTGATGGAGTGGAAAACCGGCAGGGTACTGGCCGCCTGTGCCATGGCTGGCGGGATTCTGGGGGCTTTGTTCGTCAGCTATGTCGATAAGAACTGGCTGGAAGCCAGCATCCCCGTCTTGTTGATTCTGGTGGCTGGCTATTTTGCCTTCGCGCCCCGGCTGGATGACGACAAGCGTAAAAAACGCATGACTCTGCTCGTTTTCGCATGTCTGGTCGCTCCGTTTCTGGGGTTTTATGATGGGGTTTTCGGCCCCGGCACCGGTTCGTTTTTCATGGTCGGCCTGACGCTGCTGTGCGGCTTGCCGGTGATGCGGGCGGTCAGTTTTACCAAGCTGGCCAATGCGTCCTGCAACCTGGGCGCATTGTTTATTTTTCTGCTCAACGGCGCCATCGTCTGGCCGCTGGCGCTATCCATGGCATGCGGCGCATTCGCTGGCGCTCAACTGGGGGCGCGTTGCGCGGTCAAGGTTGGCACCCGGCTGGTTCGGCCCATGATTGTGATTGTCTGTTGCGCGCTGGCGATCAAACTGCTCAGCTCTGCCGATAACCCGTTGCGGGTGGTCATAGACAGCTGGTTCTGAAGATTGAAAGCGCTCATGGCATGAGCGCCGCATGGATAGCCCGGGCTGGCGGAACAAGGCGAAGCACGCACCCGCCTCCCAGGGGGAAACAGGCGGCAGCCCGCGCGCGAGCGGATCGCCAACGCGTCATGAGCCTTATCTAAGCCGTCTGCGGGCGGCAAGGTATGCCTGATGGTTATGGCATGGCCCGGAATTGTTATGCCTGTCTCTTGAAAGTCGGCCCATATACTGGGCCGCACCAATGACTAAAACAAGGAGAGAGACAATGAAGGCAAAACGAGCAATCTGTGCCGGTATTCTGCTATTTTCCGCCATGGGCTGGAGTCTGGCGGCGGATGCGGCCCAGGAAGCGGCGGCACCCGCGACCAAACTGGTCACTTTGGGCACCGTGGCCGGGCCATTTCCCATGAAGACCCGGGCGCAGAACTCGAATCTGGTCGTTGTTAACGGCCAGCCGTATGTCTTCGACGCCGGGGATGGCGCGGCGCGGCGTTTGGCGCAGGCAGAAATTCCATTGCAGAAAATCGGCCACATTTTTCTGACTCATCATCATGATGATCATACGGCGGGCCTGGCGACCTTGATGTCCGTCGCCTGGGACAGCAAGCGCACTGAACCCATACAGGTTTACGGGCCGCATGGCACGCAGCAACTGGTCGATGCGGCCATTCAATACTCGAACCCGAGCGCTGTATTGAGAATCGAGGATGGCGGGCGCAGCAAGCCTATCAAAGAAGTCTTCTTCGGCAAGGACGTCGCGCCCGGCCTGGTGTATGAAGATGCCAATGTCAAAGTCTATGCGGCGGAAAACACGCACTTTGATTACCACAAGAATCAAACCGACTACGACCAATCCTATTCCTACCGCATAGAAACGCCGGACCGCATCATTGCCATTACCAGCGATACCGGCCCCAACGAAGCCACGGAAGCGCTGGCCCGCGATGCGGATTATCTGGTCGCTGAACTGAACTCGGTGGAGGCGCGCAAACAGGTGCTGATCGACCTGGGGCAATGGGATAAACATACCGAAGCGGAAAAAGCAGGCATCATGCGGCAGGCTGCCCAAGGCCACCTTTCACCCCGTGATGTGGGAGAGCTGGCCACGAAAGCCAAGGTGAAGGCAGTCATCCTGACTCACCTGACGCCGAAATTCAACAGCGATGACTATACCGACGAAGCACTGGAAGTCCGCCAGTACTACAATGGCCCGGTGATTGTTGCCCAGGATCTGGATAGCTTCTTCTAAGGCGTAGCAGGGCATGCGATTCAGGCGGGGCTGCGGCGGTTGTGGGGTGTGGCTCTGGGCTGGCGGGCGGTAAAAAGCATGCGCCAAAAGGGCGCTTGTCAGCGCATGCCAGGGCGCGGCTGTCTGAGTCCATCACCCTGAATAGATAGATGCAAGCAGGCATGAAATGCATGCACAAGCGGGAAGGCGGATGGTTGCTGCCGGTTTCCCGCTTTTTTATTGCAAGCCAGTATTTGTTTTTTACTTCTTTGAAGTTTGTTTTTGTGTTGCGGGGCTGCACGGATCTGGCAGAAATGGAAGCAAGGCTATAGTGAAACAGTTACGCCTAAATAATGTGATTTTGTTTCTATTTCAGAAAGGAGTCGGCTATGTTTTTTCAGTTATCGCGCTGTGTCATTGCGGCAGCGTTGTTGACCGTACTGCCCGTCGCGAATGCAGCCAGTGCAGCTCAGGCTGCAGATCCGCTACCGTCCTGGAACGAGGGAGGTACCAAGAGCAGCATTCTGGAGTTTGTGAAAGAGACAACGACCACAGGATCCAAAGACTTCGTGCCCTTGAAGGATCGGATTGCCACTTTTGACCAGGACGGCACGCTCTGGGTAGAGCATCCGCTCTATACGCAATTTCTCTATATCTTGAGCAAGGCTAACGACGTTGTTGCGAAGCACCCGTCTTTTGCTGAGCAGGAACCATTTAAAACGGTTCTGAGCGGTGATATGGAAAAAATCAGCAAGCTTTCCACACAGGAAATCTTACGCATTGCTGTCATAGCCCAGGATGGCCTCAGTGTGGAAGCCTATAACGCTGACGTAGAGAAATGGCTGGCCTCCGCCCGCGACCCGCGCTGGGGCAAGCCCTATACGGACCTGATTTATCAGCCCATGCTGGAACTCATGGAGTATCTGCGGGCCAATGGCTATAAAACCTACATCGTGACGGGCGGCGGCCAGGACTTCGTCCGCACTTATAGCGAATCGGTTTATGGCATTCCGGTGGAACAAATTGCAGGAACCTCGTTCAGCACCCAGTTCAAATATGACCCGGCTGGCAAAGCATACCTGGCCCTGCAACCCGAGCTGTTCTTCGATGATGATTTTGGCGGCAAGGCGCGCGGCATAGGCTTGTTCATAGGCAAGCGGCCTTATTTCTCCGCGGGCAACTCGACAGGCGACCGCGAAATGCTGGAATACACCACCAGCGGAGAAGGCCGCCGCCTGGGCATGCTGGTCTTCCATGATGATGCCAAACGCGAATATGCCTACGGCCCGGCCCAGGGCCTTCCGGAAACGCAAGTAGGAACCTTCACGCAGAACCTGTACGACGAAGCCGTCGCCAAAAACTGGTCCATCATCAGCATGAAAAACGACTGGAAGAAAATCTTCAAGTTCGATTGAACGCCATGCGCTGTTAGGCCGGGCTATCGGGCTATCGGGGAAATCACCCGCAAACCGGTAGCCGCGTTATCCTGGCTTCACACCAGACGCAAGCA
>NZ_JBQEKA010000085.1:0-13212 GCF_052103615.1 Kerstersia sp.
GGTCTGCTGTTCTGCCGCGCCTGGCGATTCCTGCTCGCGCAATTCAATCTGGGCCAGGATGGAGTTCTGCGGCGCGCGCATATCATGAGACAGAAAGTTCAGGCTTTGCTCCCGGCGCCGCTCAATCAGGCGAATCGCGGAAATATCAGTCATGGTGATGATGATGCCGGCGGTTTCCCGCTCCGGGGTTTGCAGCCAGGCGTGTTGCAGCAGCCAGTCCGTGCCGGCGCTGTCCTGGCTCTCCAGCGTGTGATCAGGCGTTTGCGCCGCCGTCGCGGCGGTGTCGCTGAGGCTGGTGTCATATCCGGCCAGCCAGTTTTCCAGGCGTTCGGCGGGCAGCCGCGGAAAGGCGGTTTGCAGCAGCGGCAGCAGCGCCATCCCCAGGGATAGAGCAGGTTGCTGCGCGGCCAGCTGCTTCCAGTAGCGTGTCGCAGCGCGATTGAAATAACGCAGGGTTCCGTCAGGATTGCAGACCCAGGTCGGGTCCGGGGTGGATTCCAGGCTGTTTGAAATAAAGGCCCGCAGATTGCGCACCCGCTCCAGCGCCAGTCTCAATTCATTGATCCGGGTATCCAGAATATGCTGCCGGTGGCGCCGCTGGTGTTGCGGGATTTCAGGGAAATTCTGGTCTTCCAGGCGCAAGGTAGCCAAGGTGGCATCCAGGCTGCGCAAGGCCAGCTCCTGGCTGCGCCAGCTCCAGAGCGGGTAGCTGATGGCGAGCACCAGCAGCGCGGCGCCGGGCGGCACCCAGATCTGGCCAAAGCGCAGCAGCAGCCAGCTGCCCAGCAGGGCGGCTGCCAGCGCCAGGCCCACGGCATATAGCCCGTGCCGGGGTGAAAGACGCCGCAGCGCGATATACAGCAGCAGCAAGGGAAGCAGCCCGGCCAGGAAAATGGCCCAAACTGGCCAGGCCCGGATTTCCAGCCCCATCTGGCGTGACTGGATGATATTGGCCAGTATTTCCATCCCGGCCATGTCCATGCCGGTACGCGACATGGGGGTCGCGAAATTATCGCCCAGGCCGGTGGCCCAGGCGCCGACGATGACCAGTTTGTCGTGCCAGAAGGCGGGGTCGATTCTGCCTTGCAGGACATCGGCATAGGGCAGCATGACATATTGGCCTGCCGGGCCGGCATAGCGCAGCAGCGCGGATTGGCCTGGCACGGCTGGCCGCTGGACTGGCAGTCCGGCAACCGACAGCACGACATCCGCAAGATGGTGCGCCCGGTTCTGGCTCAGGGGTGTGAAGCGCCGCGCCACGCCATCCGTATCGGGCTGCATATTGATGTAGCCGATACCTGCGGCGGCATCAGCCAGCTTTTGCGTGGGCGGCTGGAGATGGCCGGAGGCGACGTCCAGTATGCCTGGCAGAACGACTTGCCCATGACGGCGTATTGCCGCTGCCAGTTGCGCATCTTCCAGGCCGTTGTAGCGATCGGCTTCGTTGAAAATAATATCGAAGGCGATGGCGCGCGCCCCGGGAATCTGATCCAGCAATTGCGCGTGAGTGGTTCGCGGCCAGGGCCAATTGCCCAGCTTTTCCAGGCTGCCGTCATCAATGGCTATCAGCACGATTTCCGGCGAGGCCTCATGCTCAATCGTGCGCAACAGATTATCGTAGATCAGATAATCAAAACGCCCCAGGCCATTGAACAGGCTCAGGCCGGCCAGCAGCAGGCTGAGAAACAGCGCCAGCCCCCATCCGGGCAAGGCAGGGCGTGCAAGGCGGGGGGCACGGTCGGGCATGGCGCGCAGTCCGGGTCGGGGCAGGCAAATAGCCGCCAGGGCGGTCAGTCTGTCTGCTCAGGGCAGGCGGCGTCGGATGCCGCGGGGGGGGGGGCAAAGCCAGTCAGGAAATTAATGAAATACCTGCAACATGACCACCTCGCCAGTGCCTGACTGCACGGGCAAGCCGTCGGTGCTTAACAGGGCATTATTGAAGCCTGTCAGTGCCAGCGCCTGGCTGGCGGGGCTGCGCAAGCCCTGGGCGTCAATGGCGATGATACTGGCAAAAAACGTTGGCTCGTTCAGGCGGGCATGCAGTGGCGGCGCTTGCAGCGGCTGGCGCTCGATAATCTTGCTGCCTTGCGCGTCGTGGCTGTATTGCACCATATAGGACACCGCGCCAGGAACTGGCGCAAAATTCACCGTCCATTGCCCGCCATCGGATTGGCTATCCAGAATGACGGGGGCGGCAGGCAGGGCGACAATCGCTTGCGAGCTGCCATCGGCAGTGACGCGCGTGCCGTGCCCGGCGGCGATGCGGCGGTTGGCGGCGGCGTCTGCCAGGGACGGGCCCGACGCCAACTGAACCTGGCCATCGAGCACTTCATTGACCGTGCCGCCTTCATCAACACGTACCCGGAAGCGGGTGCCGCGCACACCGGTAATCGTCACAGGGGTGCGCACCTCGAAACGGCCAACGCCTTCGTGCTGCGGGGACACTTCCGTGTCGAGATCACCTTGCTTGAGGTCGATCACGGAGTCGATCAGGCCGGTACCGGCAAACTGCTGCATTTGCTCGACATTGATTTCGCTGGCGGCGGGAAGCGCGACAAAACCGCCATCGGGCAGCCGGATGGCGGCGGCGCCATCCGCAGGGGTCGTCAGGCGCTGTCCAGCCGTCAGGGCTTGGCCGCTGGTCGCCGGTTCGCCGTTGACCAGGACATTGCCCTGGATATATTCCAGGACGGCGGCGGCAGGCACGCGGGGGATCCAGGCAAGAGGAATCCGCAATTGCTTGCCAATCGGCAGCCGGAACTGATCGGCAACGTGATTGAATTCCGCGATGGCTTTCCAGCGGTTGCTGTCCAGCAGATAGACGTTTGCCAGATTGCCCAGCGTGTCATCCTTGCGCACGTAATACAGGAAGTCGTCTTTATCCGTGCCTGCCGGCTGGGCCTGGCCCATCATCGGCAGGATGGCACAGCTCACCAGGATGGCTCCCTTGGCCATGATGTGACGTAGAGAGACAGCGCCAGCGGGCGCCAGTCGGCAAGACAGCAAGGAATGGGTCATGGTGGGGACTTCAGAACTCGGTAATGATTTCCAGGCGGTAGCCCAGAGCATAGGAAGACGTCAGGCGCACACCATTCTCAGGCCGCAACTGGAGCTTTTGGCGGATATTCGACAAGTGTGTATCCAGCGTCCGGGAGGTCGGCGGAATTTCTCGATTCCAGATGGCGTCGGCCAGCGTGGCGCGCGACAGCAGCTGATCCGAATGGCGGAAGAACAGCAGCGCCAATTCATATTCCTTGGGCGTCAGCACTGCGGGCGTGCCATCCAGGGAAATCGTGCGGCTGCCGGTATCTATCGTATAGCGCCCATAAGTCAGCACGCCTTGTTCCGGTTCTTCGGGATAGGCGCGCCGCAATAATGCATGGATGCGGGCCAGCAACTCGACCTTGCCCCAAGGCTTGGTAATGTAATCGTCGGCACCGGCTTGCAGGCCGCGAGCGAGATCCTGTTCATCGGTCCGGCTCGTCACGAAAATAACGGGCAGCATGGCGCCATGGCGGTTGCGGATCTTTTTCAGAACCTCTTCGCCATCCATGTTGGGAAGATTCCAATCCAGGATCAGCAGATCGAAACTCTGGCTGCGTACCGCGGCCAACATGCTGGCGCCGTCGCGAAACAGCGTACAGCGAAAGCCTGCCTGGAGGAGTGTTTGCTGTATCTGGGCACCCTGGGCAATATCGTCCTCGAGCACCGCGATATGTGGTTCGCGCATGGTATCTGTTGTCTTTCCTGCTGGGATGAGGGTAATGCGTATGGGCTTGTCAAACCGCCCATCCGCAGCTCATATTGACGCGGATGAAGCAAAGGCAAAAGCCATGATGAATACGGTACGGGTACGCGTAGTCCGCCGCAATCATGTAGGCGGAATAAAACGAGTGCGCAACCTTTGATCTCTATTATCCAATATTTTCGATTGTTTAGCTCTATCTGAGCGCTTTTGCATCATATTGGTGAGATCCACTTACCGGGCGGTTAGTCGGTTTTATTGGAAAAAGGTTCCACCTGCTGCATGCGGCGGGGCTGCCGGGAGGCGCTGGCCGCGGCTGGCCGCCAGCGCCTGACAGATATGGCAAACGGCGCGCCAGGGGGCTTGGGCCAAGCAGGGCGCGGTGATACGCAACGTAATAGGCAGCAAAACGTTGTCCACGGCGAGACCGGGGCCAGGCGGCATGGCTGCTGTATGGCGGCATCATGGCTTCTTGCCGCCCCTTATTGCCCCTTAAGCAACACTGGGGCGACAGCAAGGCCACATGAGCGTATAATCTTGCTTTGCGCCCGGAGTATCCTCATGCGTTTAATTCAAAAAGCGCTCACTTTCGACGATGTGCTGCTGGTGCCGGCATATTCGGAAGTGCTGCCCAGGGACACGGCCCTGACCACCCGTCTGACCCGCAATATTTCCCTCAATATCCCCTTCGTCTCGGCGGCCATGGATACCGTGACCGAAGCGCGTCTGGCGATTGCCATGGCGCAAGAAGGCGGCATCGGGATTATCCATAAAAACCTCTCCATCGAAGAGCAGGCACGCGAAGTTTCCCGCGTGAAGCGTCACGAGTTCGGTATCGTTATCGACCCTGTGACCGTCACGCCGGACATGCGCGTGCGTGATGCCGTTGCCCTGCAAGAGCAGCATGGCATCTCCGGCCTGCCCGTGGTGCAGGGCAAGGCCCTGGTCGGTATCGTCACGAACCGCGATCTGCGCTTCGAAGACCGTCTGGATCTGCCGCTGCGCGAGATCATGACGCCCCGTGAGCGTCTGGTCACGATGAATGAAGGCGCGACGCTTGATGAAGCCCAGGCCCTGATGCACAAGCATCGTCTGGAACGCGTGCTCATCGTCAATGACGCATTCGAGCTGCGTGGCCTGGCAACGGTCAAGGATATCGTCAAGAACACAGCTCATCCTTTTGCCTGCAAAGATGCCCAAGGCCAGTTGCGCGTTGGCGCGGCGGTCGGCGTTGGCGGCGATTCCCGGGAACGCGTGGCGCGCCTGGTGGCGGCTGGTGTGGACGTCCTGATCGTTGATACCGCGCACGGCCACTCGGCTGGCGTGATCGAAGGCGTGCGCTGGGTCAAGCAGAATTTCCCGCAAGTCGATGTCATCGGTGGCAATATCGCGACCGGCGCGGCAGCGCTGGCGCTGGCGGAAGCCGGCGCAGACGGCGTCAAGGTCGGTATCGGCCCCGGCTCCATCTGCACCACGCGTATCGTGGCCGGTGTTGGTGTGCCGCAGATCACGGCCATTGCCAATGTGGCCAAGGCGCTGGAAGGCACCGGCGTGCCGCTGATCGCTGACGGCGGCGTGCGCTATTCGGGCGACGTTTCCAAGGCGCTGGCCGCTGGCGCTTCCAGCGTCATGATGGGCGGCATGTTCGCCGGGACCGAAGAATCGCCGGGCGAAGTCGTGCTGTTCCAAGGGCGTTCCTACAAGTCCTATCGCGGCATGGGCAGCCTGGGCGCCATGAGCCAAGGCTCGGCGGACCGTTACTTCCAGGATCCGGCCAACAATGTCGATAAGCTCGTGCCGGAAGGCATTGAAGGCCGCGTGCCCTACAAGGGCAGCGTCCTGGCCATCATCTACCAACTGGTAGGCGGTGTGCGGGCGTCGATGGGTTACTGCGGTTGCGCAACCATCGAAGACCTGCGGACCAAGGCCGAGTTCGTCGAGATCACGTCGGCTGGCGTGCGCGAGTCGCACGTTCACGACGTCCAGATCACCAAGGAAGCCCCGAACTACCGGGCTGACTGATAGCCATGACGGCCTCCCGAGAGGGAGGCTGTTTTTCTTTCCGGACAAGCTGTTCACAGGAATGGCCGCCCGGCGCGCTGGCGAAGCCCTGTTTCACTGGCGTCACTGACCAGACTCTTTACCCTCTCTTCATCCATGCACCAACGCATTCTGATCCTAGACTACGGTTCGCAGGTTACCCAATTGATCGCCCGCCGCGTACGCGAAGCAGGCGTGTATTGCGAAATCCATCCTGGCGATGTCAGCAACGAATTCCTGCGCGAGCAGCTAAGCCAGGGCCTCAAAGGCATCATCCTGTCCGGCAGCCACGCATCGGCGTATGGCGCGGACGCCATCAAGGCGCCTGATTCGGTCTTTGAACTGAATGTGCCGGTGCTGGGCATTTGCTACGGCATGCAGGTCATGGCGCAGCAGCTGGGCGGGCAGGTCAGCTTCTCCGACCATCGTGAATTCGGCTATGCCGAAGTCCGCGCGCAAGGCCACACCAAACTGCTCGACGGCATTGAAGACTTCCGTGACGATGCCGGCCACGGCATGCTCAAGGTCTGGATGAGCCATGGCGACAAGGTTGTATCGCTGCCTTCCGGTTTCGTCCTGATGGCATCCACGCCGTCTTGCCCCATCGCCGGCATGGCCGACGAAACCCGCGGCTTCTATGCCGTGCAATTCCACCCGGAAGTCACGCACACCGTCCAGGGCCAGGCCATGCTGACGCGCTTTGTGCGCGACATCTGCGGTTGCGGCGCCGACTGGAACATGCCCGACTATGTGGAAGAAGCGGTATCACGCATCCGTGAACAGGTCGGCAGCGACGAAGTCATCCTGGGCCTGTCTGGCGGTGTGGACTCTTCCGTGGCTGCGGCGCTGATTCACCGCGCCATTGGCGATCAGCTCACCTGCGTCTTCGTGGATCATGGCCTGCTGCGTCTGGACGAAGGCAAGCAAGTCATGGAAACCTTTGCGCGCAACATGGGCGTCAAAGTCGTTCACATCGACGCCAGCGACCGTTTCCTGGGCAAACTGGCCGGGGTCTCCGATCCTGAAGCCAAGCGCAAGATCATCGGCCGCGAATTCGTTGAAGTCTTCCAGGAAGAAGCTGGCAAGCTCACCAACGCACGTTGGCTGGCGCAAGGCACCATCTACCCGGACGTCATTGAATCGGCCGCCAGCAAAACTGGCAAAGCCGTCGCCATCAAATCGCACCACAACGTTGGCGGCTTGCCCGACACCCTGCACCTCAAACTGCTTGAGCCCTTGCGCGAACTCTTCAAGGATGAAGTCCGCAAACTGGGCGTCGCGCTGGGCCTGCCGCATGAAATGGTCTATCGCCACCCGTTCCCCGGCCCTGGCCTGGGCGTGCGCATCCTGGGCGAAGTCAAACGCGAATACGCCGACCTGCTGCGCCGCGCCGACGCCATCTTCATCGAAGAGCTGCGCAACACCATCGACAAAGAAACTGGCAAAAGCTGGTACGACCTGACCTCGCAAGCCTTCACCGTCTTCCTGCCGGTGAAATCCGTAGGCGTCATGGGCGATGGCCGCACCTACGAATACGTCGTCTCGCTGCGCGCCGTGCAAACCTCCGACTTCATGACCGCCGACTGGGCAGAACTGCCATACTCGCTGCTGAAGAAAGTCTCGGGCCGCATCATCAACGAGGTGCGCGGCATCAACCGTGTGGCCTACGACGTATCGAGCAAACCGCCAGCGACGATTGAGTGGGAGTGAATTTGCGTCCTTTTTGGACTATCGCCAACTATCGAAAAGTCACCGTAACTCATTGATTTTTATGGTGTGAATGTTGCGGTGACTATCGGTGGCTATTGTGGGCTAGCAAAATAAGCTGACGGTAGCGGTGGCGGTAAAAAATGAGGCGAAATTAAGACATTCTCGTTCACTATTAAGACTTTTACCGTCTTTGACGGTAAAAGTGTTCTCGGGAAAGCTTGTTTTATGCGGCTTTCCGAGCATCAGCAGACCTCCAGGTCCCTGACGGTAAAAGCCGTCGTAAAACTGGAGAAAAAACGCGATGCTAACCGACTCTGCGCTGCGGAATCTGAAGCCTAAGTCCAAGATTTATAAGGTTTCTGACCGAGATGGGATGTATGTGACGGTATCGACCAGCGGTACCGTCAGCTTCCGCTACGACTACCGTCTGAACGGTCGCCGTGAAACTTTGACCCTGGGACGGTACGGTCCTGGCGGTATTTCGTTGGCCATGGCGCGCGAGTTGCTATTCGAGGCGCGCAAGTCTGTTCAGGCTGGTGTATCGCCCGCGCTTGAGAAGCAGCGAGACAAACGCCGGGTAGGTGAGATCCAGACCTTTGGCGGGGCGATGGAGGCATGGTTTACCAATGCCCGGCTGGCGGACAGCACGCGCGCCATGCGCAAGCACATCATTGATCGAGACATCCTACCGGTACTTCAAAATCGACTTCTGACAGAAGTCGAGCCCGAGGATTTGCGTGCCTTGTGCAACAAGGTCAAAGATCGCGGGGCGCCGGCGACCGCCGTCCAGATTCGCGACATCGTCAAACAGGTCTATGTCTATGCCATCGCCAACGGCGAGAAGGTGGCGAACCCAGCCGACAGCGTGCGGGCGTCGTCGATCGCCACGTTCGTGCCCAAGGATCGAGCGTTATCACCGCTGGAGATCAAGTTGGCGATGCAAGAGCTGGAATCGGTGGCTACCTATCCGACCATCAGACTGGCGCTGCGTATGATTCTGTTGACGCTGGTGAGAAAAAGCGAGCTGATCCACGCGACTTGGGATGAGGTCGATTTCGAGCGTGCAACCTGGACCATTCCGAAGCAACGGATGAAAGGGCGCAACCCGCATGTGGTGTACCTGTCGAGCCAGGCGCTTGATATTTTGGTCACCTTGCATGCTTGCGCGGCAGGTTCAAAGTTCGTCTTCCCGTCTCGTTACGATGCCCAGCGGTGCATGTCCAATGCGACCCTGAACCGCATTACGCAACTGGTGGTGGCGGCGGCGAAGAGCAAGGGCTTGCCGCTGGAGCCATTTACCGTTCACGACCTGCGCCGTACCGGATCTACGCTGCTCAATGAAATCGGCTTCAATCGGGATTGGATTGAAAAGTGCCTGGCGCATGAGGACGGTCGTTCCTCGCGTTCGGTTTACAACAAGGCTGAATACGCCGAGCAAAGGCGCCACATGCTGCAAGAGTGGGGCAATTTGATTGAGGCATGGAGCGGCGGGCAGGATTATGTACCGAAGCTGGTGCCCAGAAATATTCTTGGGCCATCGCTGAGGGCCCTTTGATGGGGCATCGTCAGAGTTCTAGCTTGGTTTGAATTTTTCACGGAAAGGTCACTTTGAGTGATCATTTCTATGATTTTTCAAACCGCCGACGACTTGTCCTGGAAGGAAGGGAGGCATTTGCCTTTGATGCGCTTGTATCAGTGGCTCGCCTGACGAATTCCATCGCTCACAGCACAGGTCGGTATCGGCGCTGTCTGACGTCAGGGCCTGTGCATTGCTCGCTTTTGATGGTTCGTGAGGCCTGTTTTCGAGCTTCGACCCAGGCTTCGACTTCTGCGAGATCCCAGACTACGCAACGTGGCGTCAGTCGAAAGCGGAGGGGAAACTCGCCGCGCTGCTCCATTTCGTAAATGGTGGTTTCTGCCAGCGGCACGATCTGATGAAGTTCGCGACGGCGGATCGTTCGGCGAAACGGTAGTGGCGATGCTTTCGGAAACTGGGGAAGCTCGTCGTATTGTTCGGTGCCGGGGTGGGGCAGTGGGCTATGTAGCGCTCCTGCGGCGCTGTGTTTTTCCAAGGCAGTCATTGGTCCGACTCCATGAGTATTGCGATAAATGTCATGGTGGCTATCGGTGGTGATTGAGGCAACTTGCTGCAGCAAGGAAGGGCGTAGGACAGGTCCATCTGTAGGAGCACTGCGTCGCGCCGGCAAAGCTCTGCTGGTTATGTTTAACGACCTGGCCCAGCTAGGCATCACGGCGGGCATGGCTGGGCGCATGTGATCAACGCCGCTGACGTTTCGCGAGTGTCTTGGGTGGCCCGATGAGGGATTATTGATAAGTATGCCCGTTTCGGGTATAGTTTTAGGAGTCCAGATGACGAGCATTCTCAAGCGGAAGGACTTTGCTAGGTGGCAGGCGGGTGAGAAATTGTCCGATACCGCCTTGTGCAAGGCAGTCAAAGAGATGGAGGACGGGCTGATCGACGCGGACTTGGGCGGCTTTCTCTACAAGAAGCGGGTGGCTCGCCCAGGCGGTGGTAAAAGTGGCGGCTACCGCACGCTGGTATCGGCCAAGATCGGCAGTCGTTATGTGTTCCTACATGGGTTCCCCAAAAGCGACAAGGCGAACATCACGCAGGATGAAAAGAGGGCGCTTCAATTCGCCGGCAAGGTGTTTTTGGAATTGTCTGCTGCAGATTTGTCGAAAGCGTTGCAGTCGGGTGTTTTAGTGGAGGTGCATTGTGAGCAAAATCATTGAATCGTTGCGTGGCGACCTGGCGTCTCTGCACGAAGTGGGTGCGATCAGCAAGGTGACAATGCGCGAGTTCGATACGATTTGCCCGCCAGCGGTGCGGGAGTTCGATGCTGCCGATATCAAACGCCTGCGTGAAGCCTTGAGATTCAGCCAGCCGGTGTTCGCGCTTCACCTGCACACCACAGCCTCTACAGTGCGCAAATGGGAGCAAGGCGAGACTCGTCCGGCCGGTCCGGCCCTCAAGCTGCTTAACGTGATCGCAGACAAGGGCTTGCAGGCAATCATCTGATGCCTGACGAGGGAGACGGGCATTGGCGACGCGAATTGATCCTTTTAACTCACAGTATCTTGAGGCCGCTTGCCGTGTGCTTGCGGACACAGATAGAGGTCTGAGCGGAACGCAGATCGAGCGCTTGCTGCAAGAAATCGAGGTTGCTGACACATCGCCTGGCATCACCAAATGGAAGCGCTTGTTCAATGCGTTGGCTGGCGCACAAAATCGGCATAAGGTCGGGAATCATCTCATTATGTTCATCAACCGTGCCATGCATCCGGTGAACTACGCCCGTGATCCTGCGACGTTTGCTTGGCGACGCGATGAGCTTAATGTCGTCCTTGCCTTTTCCGGCTTCTACGTACGCGAAGATGGCAAAGTAGGATACGCTGACAAAGCCACGACCCTCGATGCCGCCCGCGCTCGTGCGGGGCGACTCAAGGCCGCACTGGAAAGTCGCGTTGTCCATGCAGAAGTGCTGAACTTCTGCCGAGCAGAGCTGCTGGATGAAAACTACTTCCATGCCGTGTTCGAGGCAACGAAAGGTGTTGCGGAGCGGATTCGCCTGCTGTCGGGCCTGAACGGCGATGGCGCCGACCTAGTGAGCAAGGCATTCGCAGGCCAGCAACCCGTTCTCACCTTGGGATCGCTCACCACCGAGACCGAAAAGAGCGAGCAGAAAGGCTTTGCCAACTTGCTAATCGGCCTCTTTGGAGCCGTGCGCAATCCGCTGGCTCATGCACCCAAGACGAATTGGCCTATGTCCGAGCAGGACGCACTGGACATCCTGACGCTGGTGTCGCTGATCCACCGCAAGCTGGATGGCGCCACGAAAGTGGCCACTGCTTCGTCATAAGGGGAAGGGCTCTGGATGGATGATGCGATCGTTGTCTTCTCTCGGAAAGGGATTTTTCAGACTACGATCGCTGCGCGCGACGTTCGCAGCCGGGAGCATGCGCGTAAGCTGTGGCCCTTGGTGTCGCCAGATTCATCGCGGCAGATGGTGACATGGGTCAGTCCCTCTTTTGAAAGCGGCAAGCTGCGTAGACGGTCCCATTTTCGCGTGCTTCCGACCAAGCACGCCTTCAATCCCAAGTCGCACTTCGACGATGAAGAAGCTGACCGCTGGCTTGCTGTGCAGGAAAGTCCAGAACACCGACGGGCGAAGGAACTTGTCGCGGCTGAGCTAGCCCGACGCTTGAAGGCAGGACTTGCGATGCCCTGGGCGTTCAAGGATATAGATGCGTCGGACTATCCGTTGGAAGGCAACTTGTTGCTCGGCGCCGACCAGGTGGTAATCGAGCATCCTCTGCAAACGCCATTTGGCAGCAAATTCCGGCTCGACGTTGCTGTGCTTGGGCCGCCGGTTCAAGCCGAACTGATGGTACTGGGTGGTGTTGAAATCGAACTCGGCCACGCCTTCGATGGACGCAAGGCGTTGATCGGGAAGTCGCTCGGATTTCCGCTGATTTCTATCGACATTACCGAAATGACGCTGGACGAACTTACGCCCGAGTGGGCACAGCGGGTACTAACCTCAACCACACGGAGCCACGAGCAAGGGCGCCGCCAAACTTATATCTATCTCCATGACCTGCTGTATCCCCTCTATGCGCAGCTACCCACATTTCTCGATGATGAACAGCGTCACCAGTTCCTTGTGTTTGCGGACGATAATAATCTAAACAAGCTGGTGCGCTGGATGAACGCGCTGGCTGAAAAGCTGGAGTACCCGAAGGGTACGGTCGCAGTTGCGCTGGTCAATGGAAAGAATGAACAGTCGCGCAAGATGCTGGAACGCGCCGGACAAGTGGTTGGCCCCGACTGGGCTGAATTCAACGACCAACGATGCTTGCGTCTGACGCTTCCGCGGCCCAAAGGTCCGGCGGATCTCCGGGCTCACCGTTTTCATATGACGATGGCACGCGTTCTGCTGTCACACACGGATGCGCTTGTTGGCTACAAGTATTGCAATGGCGTGGACAACAACCACCCTGAAGAAGACGTTTGGGTCGCACATCGCTGGATCGCTGACCTGAAGACACATACCCAGCACCGTGTACTACCGAAACGGTTGGCCGAGCCTATCAACAGGCTGATCGCGGTGGTTTCGGACTTGCATCAAAGCCGCGCAACCCACTTGTCGAGTGAGTAACGCTGCGAAACTCTTGACGCTACCCCGCCGAGTCAAATGGGCAGTGACAGAGAAGGCTTGTAGCTGCCTCCATTCGCCCCTTCGAAGTCGTATTCGTAAAGCGTGCTCTTGCCCAAGCCCGGCTGTCTCTGGCCCAGGAAAAATGTGAAAGCATTCGGTGCAGCAATAAACAGGTGCAATGGAGGGCGACTGGCAACGCGAACCTGATTAATCTTCAGCGCCAAGGTTTCTGCAAGATCAAATGCATGCTGACCGCACACAATAGAGCGTGCGCCAGCGCCGCAGGTCGGGCGTGCAATCAGCAATGAGCCCACTTCTGGTGATGAGGCTGCAAGATGTGACTTCACTGCCTGAACTACATCATGGGTCAGACACACCGCCACAGCCATGTCTTTCCCATCACCTTCCAACGTTTCCAGTTCGAACAACCAGGCTGGCCACGACGGGTCACGCGGCAAGTCGCTGGAATGCCAAACATTGCGGTGTACGGTTCTCTGCTCGATCTCTACGCTTCGACCCGACTTGATGTTCAGCACT
>NZ_JBQEKA010000086.1:0-4226 GCF_052103615.1 Kerstersia sp.
TATTTTGATGCTGCCCAGGTTTGCCCCTGGCAGCCTCCCGTCACAGCGCGGCCTCAGGAAGCCGCCGAGGCCAACAGGGCCGAGATATCCTGCAACTCGCTGCGCAAGGCTTGCATTTCCGCACCGCTCAGGCGCACTGCTGCTTCCGGGTCATGAGCGGCCGCGTCACGGGCATCGCCCAGACGGTTGCGCGCGCCGCTGATGGTGAACCCCTCTTCATACAGCAAGGAACGGATGCGGCGGATCAGCAGCACTTCATGGTGCTGGTAATAACGCCGGTTGCCGCGCCGCTTGACCGGCTTGAGCTGGGTGAACTCCTGTTCCCAGTAGCGCAGCACATGCGGTTTCACGCCACACAGATCGCTGACTTCACCAATGGTGAAATAACGCTTGGCCGGAATAGGCGGCAAGGCCGCCGTGCTGCTTTGTTCTTCAGTGCGTGTCATGTCTGGATGTTCGGGCTGCATCGTATAAGGCCGGTAAAGCCGGCTACGGTCAGAGACCGGCACAGAACCAGTCCCTACCGCCGAAAATCGGGAAACACCGTGACGGGGCAGACGCTAACTTCACCGCCCTTCCCGTCCCGGCAGGCATCCCCTAGATTAAACGGACAGGTCTTCCGGGGTCAAACCCGTGGATTCCACCGCGCTCTTGAGCTTTTGGCTGGCGTGGAAGGTCACGACACGGCGCGCGGCAATGGGAATCGCCTCGCCAGTCTTGGGATTGCGCCCGGGGCGCGGCGGTTTCTGCCGCACCTGAAAGTTGCCAAATCCGGAAAGCTTGACCATATCGCCCGTGGCCAGCGCCTCCCGAATTTCGTCAAAAAATGTATCGACGAGATCTTTGGCTTCCCGTTTATTCAAACCGACCCGCTCGAACAGCATATCTGCGAGTTCGGCCTTGGTCAGGGTACGCGTTTCTGTCGTCATATCCGATTACTCCCAGCGATTCAGGCGCGCAGACGCACGCCGCGTGCCTGCAAGGCGCCTATCAGGCTGTTCATGCAAGCGTCAACACGCTCGTCAGACAGGGTTTCTGCATTGTCCTGCAACCAGAAGCGGAAGGCCAGACTCTTTTCTGCATCCGCAGGCGCCGCCGGATCCCGCCAGACATCAAACAGACGCACATCTTTCAGAATCGCCAGACTGGCATCCGACTTGCGCTGGGCGGCCACGGTATCAAGCAAATCCTGCGCGCTCAGCGCCGCCGAAGCCAGCAAAGCCAGGTCACGGATGACCATGGGCTGCTTGGAAGCTTCTGCCGCATCCGGCACAGTCGCCGGCAACACAGTATCCAGCACCAGCTCGAACACGACCGGCGCATGACGCAGATCTGCCTGCTGCACCAGACGCGGATGCAGTTCGCCGATCCAGCCCACCGCAACGCCATCCAGCTCAACCCGCGCGCTGCGCCCAGGGTGCAGCGCCGGATAAGCGGCCGCCACAAAGCGCAGCTGTGCCGCACGCTGGCCAAACAACGTTTCCAGGTCGCGCTTCACATCATAGAAGTCCACCTGGCGCACAGGCAGCCCCCACTGTTCGGCATCTGCCGGGCCCCAGGCCGCAGCGGCCAGGTGCAGCGGCTGCGCAATGCCAGCAACGTCCAGCCCCCCGTCCGCCACGGCGGCATCACGGCGGAACACGCGGCCCAGCTCGAAAACGCGCACGCGGCTTTGCTGACGGTTGGCGTTATAGCGGATATTGGCCACCAGCCCGGCAATCAGGCCGGAACGCATGACGGACAAATGGCTGGCAATCGGATTCAACAGACGGATCGGATCGGCATTGCCTGCGTAATCGCTTTCCCAGTCACTTTCCACAAAGCTGAAATTGACCACTTCCTGATAATCCCGGCTGGCCAACAGATCACGCACCGCATGCGGGCTATGGCTGGCTTCCGGCTGCGCCTGCATGGCAGCGCGCGCCACCGGCGGCAAATCAGGAATATTTTCAAACCCGTAGATGCGCGCCACTTCTTCGATCAGGTCTTCTTCGATCTCGATATCGAAACGGAAGGAAGGCGGCGTGACGATGAAGTCGTCGCCTTGCCGCTCGAAGGGCAGGCCCAACTGGCTGAAGATCGCGCCTATTTGCTCACTGGCGATTTCCAGGCCCAGCACCTTGCGGCAGCGTGCCGCGCGCAAGCGCACCGGCTTGCGCTCAGGCAAGGCGGCAATGTTGTCATCCACCGGGCCAGCCTGGCCGCCGCAGATATCCAGCACCAGACGGGTAATGTATTCCAGGCCTTCCGGAATGCCCTGGAAATCCACGCCGCGCTCATAGCGGTGGCTGGCTTCCGAAGAGAAGCGGTAGCGGCGCGCCTTGCCGGCGATGGCATCAGGCCACCAGAACGCCGACTCGATGTAAATATTCGTGGTGGCCGTGCTGACCGACGTCGCCTCGCCCCCCATGATGCCCGCCATGCTTTCCGGCTGCCCGCCAGCGGCGACCACGCCGATATCGGCCTGCAGCGTCACGGTCTGCCCATTGAGCAGCGCCAGCGTTTCGCCTTCACGCGCCCAGCGCACACTCAAGCCAGCGCCGTTGCCCGGCACTTTATCGAGGTCAAAAATATGCGACGGACGCCCGAGTTCGAGCATCACATAATTGGAAATATCCACCAGCACGGAAACACTGCGCTGGCCGGCGCGCTCCAGGCGCGTCTTCATCCAGTCCGGCGTTTGCGCCGCGGCATTCACGCCACGCACGATACGGCCGGCAAAACGGCCGCACAGATCCGCCGCCTCGATGGTGACGGGCAGGCGGTCGGCCAGCGTGACCGGCACCGGCGCGGCGCCAGGCGTCTTCAGCGGCGCGCCCGTCAGGGCCGCCACTTCCCGCGCCACCCCCAGGATGGACAGGCAGTCGGCGCGGTTGGGCGTCAGCTTGAGCGTGATCAGCGTGTCATCCAGATCCAGTGCGGCACGCAAGTCCTGCCCAGGCCGCAGACTGGCAGGCAGCAGCATCAGGCCGTCGTGCTCCTGGGACAAACCCAGCTCACGCGCGGAACACAGCATGCCAGCCGATGCGACACCGCGCATCTTGGCCGTCTTGATCTTCATGCCGCCAGGCAGCTCGGCGCCAACACGCGCCAGCGGCACCAACAGGCCTGCAGCCGCATTCGGCGCGCCGCAGACAATTTGCAGCATTTCACCCGAGCCGTCATCGACCTGGCAAACACGCAGGCGGTCGGCATCCGGATGAGGCGCGATAGCAGTGATCTTGGCCGCCACCACCCCGGAAAAAGCAGGCGCGGCAGTCTCGGTTTCCTCGACTTCCAGGCCTGCCATCGTCAATTTATGCGCCAGCGCGTCGCTGGACAGATCGGGATCGACCAGCGTGCGCAGCCAGGATTCTGAAATTTGCATGATGAAAGTACCGCCCTCAATCGTTGAACTGGCGCAGGAAACGCAGGTCGCCTTCGAAGAACTGGCGCAGGTCATTGACGCCATAGCGCAGCATGGTCAGGCGCTCCAGGCCGGAACCGAAGGCAAAGCCGATATAGCGTTCCGGGTCTAGGCCGAAATTGCGCACCACTTGCGGGTGCACCTGCCCCGAACCGGAGATTTCCAGCCAGCGGCCACGGTTGGGGCCGGACGTGAACATCATGTCGATTTCCGCCGAAGGCTCCGTGAACGGGAAGAATGACGGGCGGAAACGCAGCACCAGGTCATCCGTCTCGAAGAAGCGGCGCAGGAAATCGGTATAGACACCCTTGAGGTCGGCAAAGGAAATGTCTTCGGCGATCCACAGGCCTTCCACCTGGTGGAACATGGGCGAGTGCGTCGCATCGCTATCGACGCGGTAGGTGCGCCCCGGCGCAATCACCTTGATGGGCGGCTTGTTCATGCGGGCATAGCGCACCTGCATGGGGCTGGTGTGCGTGCGCAGCACCAGCGGCAAACCACCCGAATCTTTCATATCGACGTAGAACGTATCCTGCATGGAACGCGCGGGATGGTTCTCGGGATTGTTCAAGGCTGTGAAATTGGTCCAGTCGTTCTCGATTTCGGGGCCATCGGCCACCTCAAAACCGATGGAACGGAAAATTTCTTCGACCCGGCGCCAGGTGCGTATCACCGGGTGAATGCCACCCACGCCCCGGCCGCGGCCGGGCAGTGTGACGTCGATTGTCTGCGATGCCAGGCGCTGGGCCAGTTCGGCTTCTGCCAAGGCTTCGCGACGCGCATTGAGCAATTGCTCAATGGTCTGCTTGGCCTGGTTGAT
>NZ_JBQEKA010000086.1:4236-13197 GCF_052103615.1 Kerstersia sp.
TCGCGCTTTTCCTCAGGCGCCAACTGCGCCAGAGCCTTCATCTGCGCCGTCAGGGCGCCCTGTTTGCCTAGGAAACGGGCCTTGGCGTTTTCCAGCGCTGCCGCGTCGGCGGCCTGCGCGAACAATTCACGCGCCTGGGCAATCAGGTCTTCGACCATCGTCGTCATGGAAATGAACCTTTGAACACGTGCCTGAGCACAATCTCCGCGCGTCTGCGCGAGGTCTAGCGAGGCGATATCCAACGGGAGCAATGCTCCCCGACTTGTTAATTAATTAAGCAGCGGCCGTCCGCACTGAGGCAGGCAGCCGTCAAAACACAAACGGGACCACTACGGCCCCGTTTGCCACTACATCAGCTGCACCGTGCTATCAGGCAGCCAGCGCTGCCTTGGCTTGTTGTACCACAGCAGCAAAGCCAGCCTTGTCACGCACTGCCAGATCAGCCAGCACCTTGCGGTCCAGGTCGATCGAGGCCTTCTTCAGGCCAGCGATGAAGGCGCTGTAGGTCACGCCATGCTCACGCACAGCGGCGTTGATACGGGTGATCCACAGGGCGCGGAAAGTGCGCTTCTTGGCACGACGGTCACGGTAGGCATATTGCCCGGCCTTCATGACCGCCTGCTTGGCGATCCGGAAGACATTACCGCGGCGACCGCGGTAGCCCTTGGCAGCCTTCAGAACTTTTTTGTGACGGGCGCGTGCCGTTACACCACGTTTTACGCGAGGCATCTCTTATCTCTCCTATCAGGCGAAAGGCAGCATGGCTTTCACCGATGCCACGTCAGCGCTGTGAACGGCGGTAGAGCCGCGCAGCTGGCGCTTGTTCTTGGTCGTCTTCTTGGTGAGGATGTGGCGTTTGAAAGCCTGGCCCCGCTTGATGGATCCGCTGCCGCGAACCACAAAGCGCTTTGCAGCGCTTTTCTTGGTTTTCATCTTAGGCATGAAAATTCCTGCAGTTTGAAAAACGAGACGGCGGGCGCTCTCTTGCCGACAAGCGGACGAAGACAGACTTGAAAACCCGACATCACTAAAATGAGCTATTCCTGAACCACCGGCACGGACGCTAGACCCCGGCCAGGGCGACTGCAAACAGCCCTTGATTCCAGATCACCACAGGCATAACGCCCACGGCAGACCCAGGAAAGCTTTCGATTATATCGCTTTTTTGGTTTTGGCGTTTGGATTTAATACCTTAGCCATCACACCACAATGCCCTGGGCATCAGGCCGCCGGCAGCCGCCGCCACGCCTGCGAACGGCCCCAACCAGTTAAATCAGCACCTGGTCGGGGATGCCTTTATGCCAGGAATACAACTCGTAGCGCTCGCGCAAACCATGAATCCAGAAGGGGTCTTCACGCAATAGCCGTTCGGCAGTCGCGCGGTCAGGCGCTTCCAGTATCCACAGCGCCCCGACTGAAGGCCCGTCTTCCTGCTCACGCAACGCGCCGCCGATGCGCACCAGATCATGATTGGCCTTGAGCCATTCCAGGTGCGGCTCCATCTGCGCCTGACGCACATGCGCCATGGCCGGATTGTCATAGAAACGAACGATATACAGCACGCGGCGCCCCTTTTTTGCGTCAGGTTCATAGGAAAGAGCGTCATGCTACCCCAGCGGCCGCCGGTATTGCACGGCCTGCGCCACATGCGGGGCCTGAACCTGCGCAGCATCATCCAGATCGGCAATCGTGCGCGCCACGCTCATGACACGATGCGCAGCCCTGGCCGACCACCCCAGGCGCAGCATGGCATCATCGAGCAGGCGCTGCGCCGCCGGTTCCAGGCCGCAGACCTGACGCAGCCGGGCCGGCGCCAAATGCGCATTGCTGCAACCCTGCCGCGCTTGCTGGCATGACCTTGCGCTTGCCACACGCTGCCGCACAGATTCGCTGGGTTCTCCGGGCGGCAAATCCAGCCATGCCGATTCCGGTGCCGACAATTCCAGCTGCAAATCTATGCGGTCCAGCAAAGGGCCGGACAAACGCGCCCGATAGCGCTCCCGCGCTTCCGGACTGCAGCGACACGCCCGCACCGGGTGACCGAACCAGCCGCAAGGGCAAGGATTCATCGCCGCAATCATTTGGAAACGCGCCGGATAGACCACCCTGCCCGCCGCGCGGGCAATCGCGACCACACCCGTTTCCAGGGGCTCGCGCAGCGCTTCCAGCGCCGCCCGGCTGAACTCCGGCAGCTCATCAAGAAACAGAACGCCATGATGCGCCAGCGTGATTTCACCCGGCTTGGGCCGGCTGCCGCCGCCCACCAGCGCCGCCGTGGAGACAGAATGATGGGGCGCGCGAAACGGCGGCGACTCTGTCAATGCGGGGCGCTGGCGCAGCAAACCCGCCAGGGCTGCGGCTTCCAGGGCCTGGCGCTGCGCCAGCGGCGGCAACAGCCCGGGCAAGCGCTGCGCCAGCATGCTCTTGCCTGTGCCCGGCGGGCCCAGCATCAATAAGCCGTGATCCCCTGCCGCCGCGACCTCCAGCGCACGCCGGGCGCTGGCCTGCCCCCTGACATCGGACAGACACGGCGCCGGCGCCGCGGGCGCCAGCGGCAGCGGTGGTACGCCCGGCAAGGCTTCGCGCCGCTCAAGATGCCCCGCCAGGGCCTGCAGGCTGGGCGCGCCGATGACATCCAGGCCTGGCACGTTTGCCGCCAGGCGCGCGCTTTGCAAAGGCAGGTAGAGCCTGGCGCCAGCATCGGCAGCAGCCAGCGCCATGCCTAACGCGCCCGCAACCGGCACCAGCATGCCGCTCAGCGACAATTCACCTGCGAAGATATCTTTTGCCAGTGCCGCCTGCCCTGCCGCGCCATCCGCCAGTTGCAGCTGGCCGGAAGCCAGCAGCACACCAAGCGCAATCGGCAAATCGAAACGGCCGGATTCCTTGGGCAAATCGGCCGGGGAAAGGTTGGCCGTCAGCCGTCCGGCAGGAAATTCGTAGCCGCTGCTTTGCAGCGCGGCGCGCACGCGTTCGCGGCTTTCCCGCACTTCAGCATCCGGCAAGCCGACGATCTGGAACGCAGGCAGGCCAGGCGCCAGATGGACTTCCACGCGCACAGCGGGCGCTTCCAGCCCCGCCAGCGCACAACTTCCCAGTACGGCCAGAGACATGCCCCCTCCCATGCATCAACATGCCAGGAGTATGGCCCCTCACCTGCCCGCCGAATAGCGCAAGCGTGCTGAAAAGATCACGCCTGCGCCAGGCGCCGCCTCCGCGCCATCGCACTCAAGCGCCCGGGCCGCCTGCCGGGCGGCTGGCCAGGCTCGGCCA
Source organism: Kerstersia sp. (assembly GCF_052103615.1). Classification (NCBI taxonomy): domain Bacteria; kingdom Pseudomonadati; phylum Pseudomonadota; class Betaproteobacteria; order Burkholderiales; family Alcaligenaceae; genus Kerstersia; species Kerstersia sp. Next base: position 7,510 of record NZ_JBQEKA010000086.1, read on the forward strand.
GCCCCAGGGACATTCAGTCCTGCGTGCCTGCCGCCGGCTGCTCCAAGGTGGCGATCCGGCTTTCCAGCGCTTCCAGGCGCGCTTCCAGTTCGCGCACCCGCGAACGCGTGGCGGCCAGCAAGTCTGCCTGAATATCGAACTCCTCGCGGGTGATCAGATCCACCCGGCTGAAGGCCTGGCTCAAAAAAGCCTTGGCATTGCGCTCGATATCGGCCGCCGGGGTCCGTGCCATCAGATCGGAGAATTTTTGCTGCAGGTCTGCAAGAAAATCAGTGCGGTTCATGCTGGTTCCAGGAAAAAAATCCAATGCCGGAAGTGTAAGCCACTTGCCGGAATTGCACTGCGCTTCCTCGCCCCGGCCCGCACCATTCCGGTGCAAACCGGCCGTCCTGCCCCGCCGCGCGCACTGCCTGCGTGCAGGGCTGCGCGTCCTTGCCCGGCGCAGCGCCCGCGCCATGCCCTCTGCCAGCCCGCTCTTTTCATCTTGGCAAAGCGTGCGCTCCCTCTGCACGCGCCCGCCCATCCCGCCATCCCGTCCGCCTTCTTGCCGCCTGGCACGCATCTTGCTTTGGGTGATTCAGGACTGCCCCAACCTCGCAAGGAGCCAACATGAAACTCATCATTGCCATCATCAAGCCATTCAAGCTGGACGAGGTGCGCATTGCCCTGTCCACCGCCGGCGTGCAAGGCATGACCGTCAGCGAAGTCAATGGCTTCGGCCGCCAGAAAGGCCATACGGAGCTGTACCGGGGGGCCGAATACGCCGTGGACTTCCTGCCCAAGCTCCGCATTGAGGCCGTCGTGCCCGATGCCTTGCTGGAGAGCACGCTGGAAGCCATTGAAGGCGCCGCCTATACCGGCAAGATCGGCGACGGCAAGCTGTTTGTCCTGCCCGTCGAACAAGCCATCCGCATCCGCACGGGCGAATCCGGCGAAGCCGCGCTCTGAGCCCCCACCCCTCACGCATAAAGGAAACTGATCATGGAAAACGCAGACATCGCCTGGTTGAGCGTCTCGACCCTGCTTGTGCTGATGATGGTGGTTCCCGGCCTGGCGCTGTTCTATGGCGGCATGGTGCGCGCCAAGAACGTGCTGTCCGTCCTGATGCAAACCACCTCGGTGTTTTGCCTCGCCGTCGTGCTCTGGTTTGTGTACGGCTACTCGCTGGCCTTCACTGATGGCAACGCCTTTTTCGGCGGTTTTTCGAAGCTGTTCCTCACTGGCCTGTTCAACGCCCCTGACAGCTTCGCGGAGTCAGGCAGCATCCCCGAACTGCTGTTCGCTGCCTTTCAGGCGACATTTGCCGGCATCACCTGCGCGCTGATCATCGGCGGTTTTGCCGAACGCGCCCGTTTCTCCGCCGTGCTGGTCTTTACCTTCGTCTGGTTCACGCTGGCCTATGTACCGATTGCGCATATGGTCTGGTACGGCGGCGATGTTCCCGGGCTGCTGTTCGCCGCAGGCGCGCTGGATTTCGCCGGGGGCACCGTGGTGCACATCAATTCCGGCATCGCCGCGCTGACGGCTGCCGCCCTGGTGGGCAAGCGCCTGGGCTACGGCAAGGAAGCCCTGCAGCCGCATAACCTGCCCATGACCTATATCGGCGCCGCCGTCTTGTGGGTGGGCTGGTTCGGTTTCAATGCCGGTTCCGCCCTGGCCGCCAATAACACTGCCGTGCTGGCCTTCATGAACACCCTGATTGCCACCGCCATCGCGGTACTCGCCTGGTCGGTCATGGAGAAGCTGCTCAAGGGCCGTTCCTCATTGCTGGGGGCCGCGTCGGGCGCCATTGCCGGCCTGGTCGGCATCACGCCAGCAGCCGGCCTGGTCGGCCCGGTGGGCGCCCTGATCATCGGCCTCATCGCCGGGGTCGCCTGCGCCTGGTCGGTCACCTATGTCAAGCATTGGCTGCGCATAGACGACGCCCTGGACGTGTTCTGCATTCACGGTATCGGCGGCATCATCGGCGCCATTCTGACCGGCATTTTCAATGCGCAAGCCCTGGGCGGCCCCGGCATCACCAGCGCGGAAATCCCGGCGCAAATCTGGACCCAGGTGGAAGGCGTGCTGCTGACCATCGTCTGGTCCGGTATCGCTGCCTTCATCGCCTACTATGCAGCCAAAACCTTGTGCGGCAGCTTCCGCGTCTCCGAGGAAGACGAGCGCGCCGGCCTGGATATCGCCACGCACGGCGAATCGGCCTACCGCAAGTAAGCCCCAGTAAGCCCAAAGTAAGCCCCCCGGCAGCTCCCGCTGCCGCGCCGCAGCAGGTCAGGTTTCCGGCCTGCCGCGGCGCGCCATACCTGCGGGCAGGATATCATCACGCATTTCCTTCCCGCAGAAGCCAGGGCGCCACCCGGCGGCTCACGCCGCAGCGCATGACGGCAGCCCTGCCTCCCTGCCCCTGCCCCAGCCCCAGCTCGCCAATGCTCCCGATGACCCATTCCGCCACGACCTTCCCCATTCACCGCGTGTATTTCATCGGCCTGGGCGCCATCGGCCTGAAATATGCCGCACGCCTGCACGACCTTGATGCGGGCCTGGTCAAGGTCATTGCATCCGCCCGGCGCATGGCGGCCCTGCGTACCCAGCCCGCCACTGTGAACGGCAAACGCTACGATTTCAGTTTTCTGGAGCCCGGCCAGCCAGCCGCGCCTGCCGATCTGCTCTTCGTCGCCGTCAAAGCCGGCCAGTTGCCGCAAGCCATCGAAGACTTGCGCGGCTTTGTCGGCCCGAACACCTGTGTGGTCTCGCTCATGAATGGCATCAGCAGCGAAGAACAGATAGGCGCCGTCATCGGCGCGTCGCACATGCTGTACGCCAATGTCTATATGGACGCGGTGCGTGACGGCAATGCCGTGACCTACCATGACATCGGCCGCATCGTCTTCGGTGAGCAAGACAATACCTGCCGCTCCGCCCGGGTCGATGCCATCGCCGCGCTGTTTCAGCGCGCCGGCATCCCCTGTGTGGTGCCTGACAATATGATGCGCGCCCACTGGGCCAAATTCATGGTGAATGCCGGCATCAATCAGGCCTCGGCCGTGTTGCGCGCGCCCTATGGCACCTTCCAGGTCAATGCCCATGCCCGGGCGCTGATGATTGCGGCAGCCGAAGAAGTGGTCGCCTTATCGCGCTGCGCCGGCATCGGCCTGGGCCCTGAGGACATCCAGAACTTCCTGAACATCATGGACTCCCTGACCCCGACGGCCAAAACCTCCATGCTGCAGGATATCGAAGCCGGCCGCCCCACCGAAGTGGATCTTTTTGCCGGCACGATTATCGCGCTGGGGCAGCGCTATGGCGTGCCAACGCCAGTCAACGCAACGCTGTATCAAATCATCAAGGCCATGGAAACCGGCACGCCCCTATCAAACGGCTCCTCAAACGGCTCCTCAAGCACCCTTCAAAACGCCTCCCACAACGCCTCCCAAAACGGCTGACGGCAGGCGTTCAGGAGAGCAGCATGACCCCCAGCACCAGGCATAGCAATGCAATGAACGCATTCGCATGCGCCCGGTCAGAGATGCGGCCTATCCAGGGCGCAGCCAGACGAATGCCCGCCCAGGAGCCCAGCACCAAAGCGGCGCAGGCGCGCAAATCCACATAACCGGCATAGGCGCCGCCCAGGGCAGCGCCATCCTGCCAGGCCGCCAGGATATACATGGCGGTGCCCGCCACCGCCATCGGCAGTGACAAAGGGTTGGCCATGGCCGTTGCTGCCGTCATGCTCGCGCCGCGCCGGCGCATCAGCGGCACGGTCATCACGCTGCCGCCAACCCCGAGCAAAGCCGCCACCGCGCCTATCCCCAGCCCAGCACTGGCGGTTTGCAGGCCGCCCATCGGTCTCATGCCTGCCTTTCCTGCTGCTCCCGCCTCTGCCGCCTCTCCCGCCCCTGCCGCCGCACCTGCCACGTTTGTGTCCCGAAACCCGGCGCGCAGCAGACAATCAAGAATGGTCAGCCCCAGATACGCCACAAATGCCCAGCGCAGCCAGGCGCCTTCCAGACGGGTGGCAGCCACCGCGCCCAGGGCAGCCCCCGCCGCGATATAGCCCATCAAGGGCCGTACATGCGCCCATTGCAGGGTACCCGCCCGGCGATGCCGCAATGTCGCCAGGGACGCGCCAAAAATCATGGCGCACGTCGATGTCGCCACGGCAATATGCATGGCTGACTGCCCAACCGGGCTGTCCGGCCCCGCAGCGGCCAGCAGCACCGAATACAGCACAGGCACGGCCACGAACCCGCCGCCAAATCCGAACAAGACAGTGGTGCAGCCTGCCAGCACACCAAAAATCAATAGAATCAGGTAAATCATTGCGCAACCTGCCAAACAGCCTATGAAGAGCCCAGCATAGTCTCGCAAGAGTTGGCTGACATTCGATGTTCAGTCAATAATCCTTTTATTTCAGCCAAACTGAGATCTGCCCGTGCGCAATATTCCCTTGAACCATGTGGATGCCACGCCTCGCGCAGTCCTGGCCATCGGTACCGACTATCCGCCAGGCACTTTGCTGCGCACGCATGCGCACCGGCGCGCGCAATTGCTCTACGGCATGACGGGCCTGATGGAAGTGGAAACGGCAGACGGCGCCTGGGTCATTCCGCCCTATAGCGGCGTCTGGATTCCAGCCGGTCAGCCGCACCAGGTGCGCATGCAAGGGGTCAGCACCCGCAGCCTGTATATTGCCCCCGACGCCGCGCCGCGCCATTCACCGCGCTGCGAAGTGCTGGTGGTAACGCCTCTGCTGCACCAATTGCTGCTTGCCTCCGCCGACCTGCCCGCCCTGTATGACGAAGCCGGCCGGGATGGCGCGCTGGTACAGCTGCTGCTGCATGAAGTCCGGCAAGCGGAAACCATGCCGCTGTTTGCCCCCATGCCCGCGGATCCGGCGCTGGCGCAGCTCTGCAAAACCTTTCTGCGCCACCCCAGCCTGCGCAGCCTGCCCGAAGACTGGGCCGCGCATTTGCATAAAAGCCCGCGCTCTTTCACCCGCCACTTCCGGCAGCAAACTGGCATGTCCTTCGGACAATGGCGCCAGCAAGCCTGCCTGCTGGCCGCCCTCACCCGTCTTGCCCGCGCCGATGCCTCGGTCACAGCGATCGCCATGGACCTCGGGTATGACAGCCCCAGCGCGTTTTCAACCATGTTTCGCCGGCAGACGGGACAAGCGCCCTCGGCCTTCATGCAAACGCATGCGGCAGCAAGGGCCAGCAAGGGCCGGCAAGGGGCAGCAAGGGGCAACAAGGGCCATAAACAGCAATAAGCCGCAATAAACCGCAATGAGTGGGCCAGGCCAGGCCTATCAGGCCCTCAGGCCATCAGCGGATGAAATACGCGCAGGGAATCAACGCAATGATCCGCTGAATGCCAGGCCATAGCAGCAGAGCATTGCAGCAGAGCATTGCAGCGGATCATTTCAGCAGGCCATGGCAGCCGCAGTTTTACTTGCGCGTCCTCGCGCTGACCGAGACATGGTTCTGGCGCAAGGCTTCCAGGTCTATCGTGGCCGCGCGGTTCAACACCGCCGCCACCTGCACACGCAAAGCCTGAGTATGGGCATTGCGGATTTCGCGTTTGACCTCAAGCAAGCGCTGCGAGTCCATGGAAAACTCGCGCAGGCCCAGGCCCAGCAACAACCGCGTCAAAGCAGGATCACCCGCCATTTCACCGCATACCGCCACC
>NZ_JBQEKA010000087.1:0-13192 GCF_052103615.1 Kerstersia sp.
CCCCGCGCGGTTTGACGCGCGCCGAAGAGGCCGCGGAGATCCTCGCCGATGCCATAGACGCTGGCTGCAAGCTGCTGGTCGTCGCCGACTATGACTGCGATGGCGCAACCGCCTGTGCCGTTGCGGTGCGCGGTCTGCGCGCCATGGGCGCAGATGTCGATTTCCTGGTGCCCAACCGTTTTGAAACCGGCTATGGCCTGTCCCCGGCGGTTGTCGAACTGGCCTGCCGCCACCCCTCCGGGCATCCCGACCTGATCGTCACCGTAGATAATGGCATCGCCAGCGTCGAGGGCGTGCAGGCCGCGGCTGAAATGGGCATAGATGTCCTGGTCACTGACCACCACTTGCCTGGCGATACCTTGCCCGACGCCATGGCCATCGTTAATCCGAACCAGCCGGGCTGCGGCTTTCCCTCCAAGAACCTGGCGGGCGTCGGCGTGATCTTCTACGTCTTGCTGGCGCTGCGCGCGGAATTGCGCAAGCGCGGCGTGTACCCGGCTGATGGCGGCCCGCGGCTGCATGAGCTGGCCGACCTGGTGGCGCTGGGCACGGTGGCGGACGTCGTCAAACTCGATGCGAACAATCGCTTGCTGGTCTCGCAAGGCTTGCAGCGCATGCGCGCCGGCCTGATGCAGCCCGGCGTGCGCGCCCTGTTCGCCGTGGCCGGGCGCGAACCCCGCAACGCCAACAGCTTTGACCTCGGCTTCGCTCTAGGCCCGCGGCTCAATGCCGCCGGCCGCCTGGCAGACATGAGCCTGGGCATCACCTGCCTGATCACGGATGACGAAGCCGAGGCGCTGGAACTGGCCCGCGAACTCGATGGCATGAACCGGGAACGCCGCAATATCGAAACCGTCATGCGCGAACAGGCCCTGGCCAGCATGGAAGCCGCCAGCGCTGACCCTGGCGCCACCGTCTGCGTGTTCGACGACAGCTGGCACCAAGGCGTCGTCGGCCTGGTGGCGTCGCGCCTGAAAGAAAAATACTGGCGCCCGACCCTGGCTTTCGCCCCGGCAGACGACGAAGAAATCCGTGGTTCAGGCCGTTCCATTCCGGACGTTCACCTGCGCGACGCGCTGGATATCGTCTCCAAGCGCCACCCCGGCCTGATCCGCAAATTCGGCGGCCATGCCATGGCGGCAGGCCTGACCATTGCCAAGGCCGACTTCCCCCGCTTTGCCCCGGCCTTCGAGGCCGCTGTTCGCGAACTGACCGGCCGCACCGAATTCGAACCACTGATAGAAACCGATGGCTCGCTGGAAGACGGCTATGCCAACACGACTGTGGCGAACCTGCTGGGCCAGCAGGTCTGGGGGGCAGGCTTCCCGCCTCCGCTGTTTCTGGATGAATTCCGCGTGGTGCAGCAGCGCCTGCTGAAAGAACGCCATATGAAGCTGCGCCTGGAGCGCAATGGCCAGCTCTACGATGCCATCTGGTTCAATCATGCCGACCCCTTGCCGGAATTCATTGCCGCCGCTTACCGGCTGGAAACCAATGAATGGAATGGCAACATCAACATCCAGTTGATGCTGGAACACGCGGAACCCGCCTGATCCCTCTGCCGGACGCCTGGCCTCAATCAGGCCAGACGCCCGGCCGCCCGGCATTTGCGTCTTGCTGTTCCCTCCAAACGCCGGGTGATCGCGATGCGCCGGTGCTAGAATCCGGCCATCGCCCGATCTTCATAGGGCAGCACCGGGGCTGCATCAATGAGCAGGATTAATCTTCGCCAACTCATTCTTTCGCTGACTCTGCTTGCGGTTCTCGTTACTCTGGTCAATGTCCTGTTCTCCAGCAATCGCGTTCAGCGCGACATGCTGCTGCAAACGACGCTGGAAGCCAATCACGTTTACGCGAAAAAGCTTGCCCAGGCCACCGACACTTTCCTGAAAGACGCGATGTCGCAGCTGGAGTACAGCGCGCGTTTAATGATGGGCACTGAGCCCGATCCCAGCGATGGTCTGCCCCAGGCGCCGCTCCTGGGTGATAGCGCCGCCATGCAACGCGAACTCCATCGCCTGCGGCGGCAAAGCAATCTCTTCAATTCCGTCCATATCGTGTCGGAACAGGCGCGGCTGCTCGCGCGCTCGTCCGCCACCGTCCGCCACGACTCGCTCAACAGCATTATCGACAGCGAAGGCGTGCGCGGCTCGCTGGCCTTGCGCTCCCCGTTTGTCAGCGGCATTTACCGCTCTTCCGCAAATCGGCTGGTCTTGCTGATGTCCTGGCCGCTGGTCGATGCCCAAGGCGTTTATCACGGCTATATCGGCGGCACCATCCACACGCAGGAAGACAACATCCTGCACAGCCTGCTGGGCCAGCAGTTCTACAACAATGATTCCATGCTCTATGTTGTCGATGGCAAGGGCACCATCATTTATCACCCCGACAACAGCCTGATCGGCAAGAACATTGCCGGCACGCCGATTGTCCAGGCGATTCTTGGCGGCCTGGATGGCAGCCTGCGCCAATCTCAGAATGGCGAAGACCTGCTGGCCGGCTATGCCGTGGTGCAGCGCGTGAACTGGGGTATCGTGGCCCAGCGGCCAACACAGGGCGTGCTGATCAACGAAGGCACACTGCTGCTGCAAACCCTGTCCTATACCCTGCCGGTCATGCTGCTGCTGATCGTCATCATTTGGTGGATTTCGCGCCGCATCACCCTGCCGCTATCGCAACTGGCCCGCCGCAGCCGCCATATGAACAATGTGGAAAGCACCCGCAATCAATTGCTGGCAATACGCACCTGGTATTTTGAAGCCGCGCAGCTCAAGCAATCGCTGTTGCACAGCCTGGCCCTGATTCACAACAAGTTGCGCCAGCTGCGCCAGGAATCCTCTACCGACCAATTGACGGGCCTGGCCAACCGGCGCGGGCTGGAAGAACAGGTCACGCGCTGGATTGGCGATCGCGCGCCGTTTGCGCTGCTTCTGCTGGACGTCGATTATTTCAAGCAGATCAACGACAACCATGGACATGACATCGGCGATCAAGTCCTGCAAAAAATCGCCGCCGTCATCCGCGACAATTCCCGCGGCCCCGACCTGCCCTGCCGCACTGGCGGCGAAGAATTCGCCCTCTTCCTGCCCGATACCAGCGCCGCCGTGGCCTACCGCGTGGCCGAACGCCTGCGGCTGCGCGTCGAGCGGACGGCCTTCCCGCAAAACATCCGCATCACGGTCTCCATCGGCATTGCGCTCTACCCCGATGATGGCGCCACACTGCAAAGCGTCACCAAGACCGCCGATATGGCGCTGTACTCCGCCAAACGCAATGGCCGCAACCGCATTGAGCCGCATCCGCCAGAATCCGCCTAAGAACGTGCTCAGCGCGTTAAAATAGCGGATTACCCTACCGAAACAGACATGCAATCGACTTGCGCCAGGCCAACAGACTGCCTGGCCGCCGGCCCTGGGCCGGCAACGCAAGCGCATACAGGAACCACGATGGAAGCAGAACGCCAGAACCTGATCGCCACCCACCTCGAAGACTACGCCGACCGTGTCGGCCAGCTTCGGAGGTATCTTTGACTACGATAGCAAAGCTGAACGCCTGCAAGTCGTAAACGCCGAACTGGAAGACCCCGCCATCTGGAACGACCCCCAGCATGCGCAGGATCTCGGCCGCGAAAAGAAAAGCCTGGAAACCGTCGTGCTCACCCTGGAGCACCTGCACAATGGCGTGCGCGACTCGCTCGAACTGTTCGAGCTGGCCAGCGCCGATGATGACGACGCCACTCTGCTGTCCATCGAAGAGGATGCCCGCGGTTTCCAGGCAGAGCTGGAAGCGCTGGAATTCCGCCGCATGTTCTCCAATCCGGCTGACCCGCTGAACTGTTTCATCGACATTCAGGCCGGTGCCGGGGGTACCGAAGCCCAGGACTGGGCCTCCATGCTGTTGCGCCAATATCTGAAGTATTGCGAACGCAAAGACTTCAAGACGGAAATCCTGGAAGAATCGGAAGGTGATGTCGCCGGTCTCAAGTCGGCCACCATCAAGGTGGAAGGCGACTACGCGTTCGGCCATCTGCGCACGGAAACCGGCGTGCACCGCCTGGTGCGCAAGAGCCCCTTCGATTCCTCTGGCGGCCGCCATACCTCTTTCGCCAGTATTTTTGTCTATCCGGAAGTGGATGACTCCTTCGAGGTGGAAATCAACCCGGCTGACCTGCGCGTAGATACTTACCGCGCCAGTGGCGCTGGCGGCCAGCACATCAATAAAACCGACTCGGCCGTGCGTATTACCCACGCGCCAACCGGGATTGTGGTGCAGTGCCAGAACGACCGTTCACAGCACCGCAACCGCGCCGAAGCCATGCAGATGCTGAAATCCAAGCTCTATGAGCTGGAAATGCGCAACCGCATGTCGGAACAGCAGAAGCTGGAAGACTCCAAGACCGATGTGGGCTGGGGCCATCAGATCCGCTCGTATGTGCTGGACAACAGCCGTATCAAAGACCTGCGTACCAACGTGGAAATTTCCAACACCCAAAAAGTGCTGGACGGCGACCTCGACCCCTTCATTCAGGCCAGCCTGAAACAGGGCCTCTGACACAGGGCCTCTCAACGGACTCCTCGCCACATACCCAAAAGCCATAGCAATCCATAGACATGACTGATTCTTCCACGCCCGCCACGCCCGTCACCGACGAAAACCGCCTGATCGCGGAACGGCGCGGCAAACTGGCCCGCCTTCGCACCGAAGGCGTCGCTTTCCCCAATGATTTCCAGCCGGATGCGCATGCAGCCGATCTGCATCAGCGCTACGGCGAGATAGATGCCGAAGCGCTGGAACAGGCGCCTGCCGCCGTGGTCCGCCTGGCCGGCCGCATGATGCTGAAACGGGTCATGGGAAAAGCCAGTTTCGCCACCTTGCAGGATGGCAGCGGCCGCATCCAGATCTATCTGGATAAGGGCGTGCTGGGCGAAGAAGTCTATGGCGCGTTCAAGCAATGGGATATTGGCGACATCATCGCCGTCACTGGGCGTATCTTCAAAACCCGCAAGGGCGAGCTGTCCATTCATGCCAGCGAAGCCCGCCTGCTGGCCAAGTCGCTGCGCCCGCTGCCGGACAAGTTCCATGGTGTGTCCGACCAGGAACTGCGCTATCGCCAGCGCTATGTTGACCTCATCATGACGGAAGACACGCGCCGCACTTTCCTGGCGCGCAGCAAGGCCATCGCGGGCATCCGCCAGGCCATGGTCGAAGCGGGCTTCCTGGAAGTTGAAACGCCCATGCTGCACCCCATTCCCGGCGGTGCCAGCGCTAAGCCTTTCGTGACGCACCACAATGCGCTGGACATGGAAATGTTCCTGCGCATTGCCCCCGAGCTGTACCTCAAGCGTCTGGTGGTCGGCGGTTTCGAGCGTGTCTTCGAAATCAACCGCAATTTCCGCAACGAAGGCGTCAGCCCCCGGCACAACCCGGAATTCACCATGATGGAATTCTATGCAGCCTACGCGGACTACCGCTGGCTGATGGAATACACCGAAGGGCTGATCCGCCAGGCTGCCATTGCCGCAGCCGGCAGCGCCAAACTGCAATACCAGGGCCGCGAGCTGGATCTGGGCCTGCCCTTTGACCGCCTGACCATTGTGGGCGCCATCCTGAAGTATGCCCCCAGTTACCAGGAAAGCGACCTGCAGAACGCGGATTACCTGCGCAAGGAACTGGCCCGCCTGGGCGCCGATGTCAAAGGCCCGGCGCTGGCGCGCGCGGGTTTGGGCGCTCTGCAACTAGCGCTGTTCGAGGAAACGGCGGAATCCCAACTGTGGCACCCCACCTTCATTATCGACTACCCGGTGGAAGTCTCGCCGCTGGCGCGTGCGTCCGATACCCAGCCCGGCATCACCGAACGCTTCGAGCTGTTTATCACCGGCCGCGAAATCGCCAATGGCTTCTCCGAGCTGAATGACCCGGAAGACCAGGCCGAACGTTTCCGTTCGCAGGTCGAAGCCAAGGATGCCGGTGACGAAGAAGCCATGTACTTCGACGCAGACTACATCCGCGCCCTGGAATACGGCATGCCCCCGACTGGCGGCTGCGGTATCGGCATCGACCGCCTGGTCATGCTGCTGACCGACAGCCCCAGCATCCGCGATGTCATCCTGTTCCCGCACCTGCGGCGCGAAGACTAAGCGCGCTGCGCTACCGTGACATGCACCGGCGCCCACTCAGGCGCCGGTGTCATATCCGCGGTGTCATATCCGCTGGTGTCATATCCGCTGGCGTCATCTCCGCCGGCCTCAGAGCCGTCGGCCTCATATCCAGCCTGCATTGACCCCGCTTGCCAGCGGCGAATTTGCGCCAAACCCGATCCGCACGATACCTGCTCCCCCCGTCCGATGGCCGCGGGCAGGCACCTGCGCGGCGTTTCGTCCTGCGCGTTGCCGTACGGGGAACTGGCGGCGCACGAACGCCAGCCCCAACAATTCAGCCAACAATTCAGCCAACAATTCAGCCAACAAACTCAACCAACGAACTCAACCAACGAACTCAACCAACAAAAAAACGCCTCTTGCGAGGCGTTTTTACTAGGCGTCAGGGATCAGCGCGCTTCGTCGATCCAGGCTTCCAGAATTGCTTCCAGAATGCGCTCATTGGACGCTTCAGGATCGTCTTCGAATTCAGGCAGGGCCAGAATCCAGGCATGCATATCGGTAAAACGCACGGTCAGCGGATCCACATCAGGATGCGCGTCATACAGCGCTTCTGCGATGGCCAGGCTATCGGTCCATTTCATCAGTGATTTTCCTTGGCGTGGTTGATCGAATACTTGGGAAGTTCCACAACCAGGTCTTCATCGCTGACCTTGGCCTGGCAGGACAGACGCGACACCGGCGTCAAGCCCCAGGCGCGATCCAGGTAATCTTCTTCGGTATCCGTGGCTTCGGGCAGGGAATCGAATCCTTCACGCACGATCACATGACAGGTCGTGCACGCACACGACAACTCGCAGGCGTGTTCGATCTCAATGTGATTGTCCAGCAGAATCCGGCAAATGGATTCGCCCTGGGGCGCATTTTCTATGACTGCGCCTTCGGGGCAAACCTCGGGATGGGGTAATACAGTGATCTTCGGCATGTCATCTCAAGCTATGTCATTCAGTGAGCGCCCCTTGAGCGCCGCCCTGATACTGCGGTCCATGCGCCGCGCCGCGAACTCGTCGGTGGCATCTGAAAGCGCCTGGGTCAATTTGCGTACCACTTCCACGTTGCTGCCATCATCCAAAGCGCCGACGGCAAGCATGGCGGCATCCACATTGCCACGCTCTTCGGGTGACAACAGATCCGCATCTTCCTGCAAGGCGGCCTGCACCGACTCATACAGGCGGCGGGCCTCGACCAGCGCTTCACGCAACATCCGTGCCTGCGCATCGTCATCGGCCAGTGCCACACTGTCAGCCAGCATGCGCGCCACTTCTTCGTCACTCAGGCCGTAGGAAGGCTTCACCACCACGGAAGCTTCCACGCCCTGGCTCATTTCCCTGGCCGTCACGCTCAGCAGGCCATCCGCATCTACCTGGAAGGTCACGCGGATGCGTGCCGCGCCCGCCACCATAGGCGGAATGCCGCGCAGTTCAAAATGCGCCAGCGAACGACAATCCGACACCAGCTCACGTTCACCCTGCACAACGTGAAAACTCATGGCGCTCTGGCCGTCTTTGAAGGTTGTGAATTCCTGGGCCCTGGCCACCGGAATCGCGCTATTGCGCGGCACGATGCGTTCCACCAGCCCGCCCATGGTCTCCAGCCCCAGCGACAGCGGCAAGACGTCCAGCAGCAGCCAGTCGTCTCCAGCGCGTTTATTGCCTGCCAACAAGTCGGCCTGCTGCGCCGCGCCCAGCGCGACCACCAGGTCCGGGTCCAGTTCCACCCTAGGCTCCAGGCCGAAAGCATCACGCACCGCCGCCCGGATGATAGGCATGCGCGTCGCGCCCCCTACCATGACCACGCCCTGCAAGGCTGCCCGGTCCAATCCGGCATCGCGCAAGGTGCGCTGCACGCATGCCAGGGTGCGGTCCACCAGCGGCTGGGACAGCGCGGCAAAATGTTCGGCGCTCAATTCACGCGACAGGCGGCCCAAGGTTTCCAGATGGGCATCCAGCCGCGCAACCGGCGCGTCCGACAAAGCTTCACGCGCCTGCCGCGCCGCCACGAGCAGCTTGCGGTAATCCTGCTTATCCAGCGTCTCGACTTCGGCAATGCCCGCCAGCCAATCGTCCACGATCAGCGCGTCGAAATCATCACCGCCCAGGGCGGTATCCCCTGCTGTCGCCACAACTTCGAATACGCCGCGGCTCAGCTTGAGAATAGAAATGTCAAAGGTACCGCCGCCCAGGTCATAAACGGCATAAATGCCTTCAGCGCCGCTATCCAGGCCATACGCCAGCGCGGCCGCCGTCGGCTCATTGAGCAGCCGCAGCACATTGAGGCCTGCCAGCCGCGCCGCATCGCGCGTCGCCTGACGCTGGGCATCGTCAAAATAGGCCGGTACCGTAATCACGGCGCCCACCAGTTCATCACCCAGGGTGTCGCGAGCGCGCTCGTGCAATTCGGAGAGCACCTTGGCCGAAGCCTCGACCGGCGAAATATCCCCTTGCACTGTCCGGATACGGACCATGCCCGGCGCATCCACAAACTCGTATGGCGCGCGGCTGCTGCGCGCTTCCTGGAACGAACGCCCCATGAAACGCTTGAAAGAGACCAGCGTATTGAACGGATCCTGCGCCTGCACCGCCAGGGCCTCACGCCCCACGACGGCACCACCATCAGCCAGATAGCGCACTGCCGAGGGCAGCAGCACCTTGCCTTGGACATCCGGCAACGCGTCGCAGACACCGCTGCGTACCGCTGCCACGATGGAATTGGTGGTACCGAGATCTATGCCGACAGCCAGCCGGCGCTGGTGTGGTGCGGGCGCTTCGCCCGGTTCCGAAATCTGCAAAAGTGCCATATCTATCCTATCTGCCCCGCCACCTTACGCCTATCTACAGACGCGCCGAAGCCGGCCCGCCCGCCGGTAGCGGGCCGCATCATACTGTTTCTAGGCGCCGTCGTGGCGCACGCTTTCGACTTCCTGCTCCAGCTTTTCCAGGAACATCCACTCGCGCACGACTTTCGCGGCGCCAGCTACATCATTCTGTTGATCCAGCAATACCACCAAACGCGCCTGCGCCGCCTGACGGGCCTCGCCCAATTCCCCGGCCAGGCCATCCAGCAAGGTAAGGTCTTTGCGCTGCCGCGCTTCGTCGAGCTGCTCGCGCCATTCCAGCTGCTGCATCAGGAAAGCCGGGCTCATCGCCGTGTTGGTTTCGACTTGCAGGTCCACGCCCTGCACTTCGCACAGGTAGCGCGCCCGCGCCAGCGGACTGCGCAATACCCGGTAGGCCTCATTGGCGCGCGCGGCCCATTGCATGGCCACGCGCCTGGCGGCAGGTGTCGCCGTGGCATAGCGGTCAGGGTGGACTTGCGCGGAAACCGCCAGCCAGGCTTTTTCCAGCGCCGCCAGATCCAGATCGTAGCGGCGCGGCAGGCCGAACAGGCCGAAGTGATCGTTTTCCGCTGACAACATTTACACCGTGAACGACTCGCCGCAGCCGCAGCTCGCCTTCTCATTGGGGTTATTGAACTTGAAACCTTCGTTCAGCCCTTCACGGCCGTAGTCCAGTTCCGTGCCATCAATGTAGGACAAGCTCTTGGCATCAACGAACACCTTGACGCCGAAACTTTCGAAGACGTTGTCCGCAGGGTCCGGCGTATCGACATACTCCAGCTTGTAAGCCATGCCGGAGCAGCCCGTGGTGCGTACACCCAGGCGCAAGCCGACGCCCTTGCCGCGTTTCTGCAAGAACTTGTCGATGTGTTCCGCTGCTCTCGAGGTAAGGGTAACAGCCATGGCTCAGCTCGCGTGTTTGTCCTGATAATCCTTGATGGCCGCCTTGATAGCGTCCTCTGCCAGAATCGAGCAGTGGATCTTGACCGGCGGCAACGCCAGTTCCTGAGCAATCTCGGTATTGCGGATCGCTGCCGCTTCGGCCAGTGTCTTGCCCTTGACCCACTCGGTAATCAGCGAGCTGGACGCAATGGCGGAACCGCAACCATACGTTTTGAAACGCGCATCTTCGATCACGCCCGACTCATTGACGCGGATCTGCAGCTTCATGACGTCGCCACAGGCAGGCGCGCCAACCATGCCGGTCCCTACCTTGTCGTCGTCCTTATCAAAGGAACCCACGTTACGCGGATTTTCGTAGTGATCCAGAACTTTATCGCTATATGCCATGATGATCTCCTTGGACGGCCCTCAGGCCATCAATGCGCCGCCCATTGGACGGAATTCAAATCTATGCCTTCCTTGGCCATTTCCCACAGCGGCGACATATCGCGCAGCTTGCCGACACGGCCCTTGACCAGCGCAATGGCGGTGTCGATTTCTTCCTGGGTGGTGAAGCGGCCCAGCGTGAAGCGAATCGAGCTATGCGCCAGTTCGTCGTTGCGGCCCAGGGCGCGCAGGACATAGGAAGGCTCCAGGCTGGCCGAGGTGCAGGCCGAACCGCTGGACACTGCCAGTTCCTTGAGCGCCATGATGAGCGACTCGCCCTCGACATAGTTGAAGCTGATGTTGAGGTTGCCGCAGACACGGTGCTCCATGCTGCCGTTGACGTAGGTTTCCTCGATGTCGCGCAAGCCCTTGAGCAGGCGGTCGCGCAGTGCGCCGATACGCGCATTGTCGGAAGCCATTTCTTCACGCGCCAGGCGGAAGGTTTCCCCCATGCCGACGATCTGGTGCGTGGCCAGCGTGCCGGAACGGAAGCCGCGCTCGTGACCGCCGCCGTGCATCTGAGCCAGAATGCGCACACGCGGCTTGCGGCGCACATACAGAGCACCGATGCCCTTGGGGCCGTAAGTCTTGTGGGCGCAGAAAGACATCAGGTCAACCTTGAGCTTCTGCAGGTCGATTTCGACCTTGCCGCTGGCCTGCGCCGCATCCACGTGGAAAATGATGCCGCGTTCGCGGCAGATTTCGCCAATAGTTTCGATATCCTGGATGACGCCGATTTCGCTGTTGACGAACATGATGGATACCAGCGTGGTATCCGGGCGCAGCGCTGCCTTGAACACGTCCAGATCCAGCAGGCCGTCGTCCTTGACATCGAGGTAGGTCACTTCAAAACCCAGACGCTCAAGCTCGCGGCAGGTATCCAGTACCGCCTTGTGCTCGGTCTTGAGCGTGATGATGTGCTTGCCCTTCTCGGCGTAAAACTGTGCCGCGCCCTTGATGGCGAGGTTATCGGATTCCGTTGCGCCGGACGTCCAGATGATTTCACGCGGGTCCGCGTTGATCAACTTGGCAACTTCTGCACGCGCATTTTCAACAGCTTCCTCTGCCTCCCAGCCGTAGGCATGGGAACGAGAAGCGGGATTGCCGAAATGCTCGCCCAGGTAAGGCACCATTTTTTCGACCACACGAGGATCGACAGGCGTGGTTGCAGCGTTATCAAGATAGATGAGGCGGTTGATAGTCATGAAAAGCTCCGGAAATTCTGGACATCAGGCCACGGCATGCGTCGCGGCCTTGTTTGCTGCCGGCCGGCAGGAAGATTTCTCGACCCGGACCGCAGTGGAAACGCCGTGTTCGGCATCCTGGCTGGCTTCTTGCAGCATGCGCATGCGATGCTGATCGACCAGATCCTGCAGGGAGACCGAATCCAGGTAATCCACCATTTTTCGGTTCAGCGTGGACCACAGCTCATGCGTCATGCATTTGCCGGAACGACCATCCTTGCCGCTGCTACAGTCGCGCTTGCCACCACAGCTGGTGGCATCCAGCGGCTCATCCACAGCAAAGATGATGTCGGCAACCGTTACCTTGCGCGCCACGCGGGCCAGCGAATAACCGCCGCCCGGGCCGCGCATGCTCTCCACCAGTTCATGGCGGCGCAGTTTGCCGAACAATTGCTCCAGATAGGAAAGCGAGATGTTCTGCCGCTGACTAATGGCGGCCAGCGTTACGGGACCGCTATGCTGGCGCAAGGCCAGATCTATCATGGCGGTCACGGCAAAACGACCCTTGGTGGTCAAGCGCATGACAAGCTCCTGTGATCTGCCAGGCCCGCATCACCATGCGCAGCCCGGCGCTATTCCCGAGTGATTAACTCAAGTATAACGAATTCCCGACTGTCTTGCTAGGATTAATAGGCCAGAAAAAGCCGCGTTGAACGCGGCCTCTTGGTGCGGAGCCCTTGAAAGCCTTTCAGCCATCAAGCCGCCTGGTACTGGGTCACCCGCTTGCGCAGGAAATCCAGCATGCCCTGACAGGCATCCTCAATGTAATCCAGCGTTTTGCCAAAACCTTCCGGCCCGCCGTAGAATGGATCCGGCACCGTGGCTTCTTCGTGCTCGTTGGCAAAGCTCATCAGCAAACGCAGCTTGTGCTGATAGGCCCGGGGACAGACCTGCTTGAGCGCAGTCATGTTTTCCCAGTCCATGGCCAGGACATGATCGTAATCCTGGAAATCCTGGGCCGTGACCAAGCGCGCGCGCTGATGCGAAATATCGTAGCCCCGCTTGCGCGCAGCAGCCTGCGCACGCGCGTCTGGCGCCTCGCCGACGTGATAGTCGTGAGTGCCGGCAGAAGCGACGCCAATCAGCCGGGAAAGTCCGGCATCATTAATCAAATGCCGGAAAACACCCTCTGCGCTGGGCGATCTGCAAATATTGCCCATGCAGATGAAAAGTACCTTGGTCATCATGGGGCGTAAGTGTGCGGGAAAACCCCTGACATGGCAAGCATTTTTTGCCCATTTCCGGCAATTGAAATCGCTGCGAAATAACAAAAAAAATAGCGAAAAATCCATCAACCCGCTGCCATAGCGCCGCTAGTCTTCACTCCCGCCTTCCTCCCATTTTCGCCCCTGCCCCCGCCTGTCACTGCCATGTCATTTGCCCGTGATTTCCCAGGCAGCGCGGCCCGGGTAGTCAGCCGACGAATGCCTGGCTGCCCTGTGCCCCCAGGCCTGAAATTCGCTTCCCGGCATGTCATGCCGCCCCGCGCCCTGAGCGGGCGCCAATCTAGGAAAATTGTTAGGGAATCTATTTTTCCGCTCCGGAATTTGACAGTTTTTGCATAAGGGTTGAGTTTTGACACGATTTTTATGACCGGGAACTAACAAGCGGGATCAAAAAGGATT
>NZ_JBQEKA010000088.1:0-12893 GCF_052103615.1 Kerstersia sp.
CATTTCACACCGCCAGCAGCCCTTACCCTCATGAAAAAAGCCAGCACCGGCCTTGAGCCGGTGCTGGCTTTTTCTTGATCCTAGCGGTTCAGTCATGAATCACCAGGGCCAATTTCCGCCAGGTATAGGTATCAGTCCTTGGCGGTTTCCTGATAGCGGCGCACGCTGTCTTCGATTTCCTTGCGGGCGGCCTCGGCGCCTTCCCAGCCTTGCACCTTGACCCACTTGCCCTTTTCCAGATCTTTGTAGTGTTCAAAGAAATGCTTGATACGGGCCAGGTCTTCTTCCGGCAGGTCTTCCGGCTTTTCAATGTGGCGGTACGGCGGGTACAGCTTGGTCACCGGCACAGCCAGCAGCTTGGCATCGCCACCGCTTTCGTCGTCCATCTTCAGCACGCCAATGGCGCGGCAACGCACGACGGAACCGATTTGCACCGGGAAGGGGGTGATCACCAGCACATCGGCGGGGTCGCCGTCGTCCGACAGCGTTTGGGGAATGTAGCCGTAGTTGCAGGGATAGTGCATGGCCGCCAGCATGAAGCGGTCCACGAACACAGCGCCCGAATCCTTATCGACTTCGTACTTGACCGGATCGGCATTGGCCGGGATTTCGATGATGACATTGAAGTCTTCCGGCAGGTTCTTGCCGGCGGCGACACGATCTAAGCTCATTGACCAACCTTGTTTATGAGTAGGAATTGAAAAAATCAGGAATTCTTGTCTTGCGGAGCCGCCGGTTTGTCCTGGCTGGCTGCCTCGGCACCCTCCGCATCCAGCGGATAAGGCAAGGGCGCGCTATCGAAATACTCGTCGAAATCGTCAAGCCCGGCGACAGCATCGGCAGGCGGCACATCATCCGGCGCCGGTTCGTTGCCGCGCCTGCGCGTCTCGGTGCCGAGATCGGCCACGACCGCGCTGGCCGCCTCTGCCGGAGGCACCACCATGGCATCGGCCTCCAATTCGTCATGCATAGCCGCAAACGGCACTGTCACGGCATCGGCCTCGATTTCATCGAGCACGACGGCCACAGGCGCAGCCGCCACCGCCGCCGGGTAACGCCCCAGCGAACCGAAGGAATCGTCGGCATCGCGAATCTTGGGATCGGCCTGGGTATCCGCAGCCGGCAGGTAAGACTTGCGCTGCAATTCAGGCAGGCGGCCCAGATGCGCCTTGCTGGCCAGGCGCCAGTGACGCAGCGCGTCATCCGCCTTGCCCAGGCGGTCATACAGGCTGCCCAGCAATACGTGGGTGCGCGAATCGTTCTTCAGCTGCACGCTGCGCATCAGATAGCGTTCCGCCGGCCCCCACAACTGGCCTTCCAGACACAGCGTTCCCAGCGCGCGCAGCAGCTCCGGCTGATCGGCATTGCGATGCAGCCATTTTTCCGCTTTTTCCAGACGCCGTGACACCTGCTCGGCATCACACTGGGCATAGGCCTCGATCAGCCGCGCATCCAGGCTGTCATTGATGGCGGCTTCCAGAATTTTGCCAGCTTCTTCCGGATGCCCCGCTTCATCAAAGCAATAAGCCCCTGCCAGCGCGACCTCAGGCAACAGGCGCTCCTCGGACTTGAGATCCTTCCAGACCTTGCGCCAATCATCGCCCTGGCTGCCCCGCAACCGGGCTGCGGCAGTCGTGCCAAGAATGGCCCGCGCTTCGGCGGTATCCAGCACGCCACGGCGGGACAAAGCCCTGACCAAGGCAAACGACTCTTCATGATGCCCCAAGGCATAGTGAGCACGCAGAAACAGGCGCTGCGCATGCAGATGGCGCGACGCCGTTTCCTGCAGCGGCGCCAGACGTGCCAAGGCATCCGCCGGCTTGCCCTGGTTGAGCTGCATGTCCGCGCCAACCAGCATCACGGCCTGCGCCAGGGAATCATCCCCGGCCGCATGGTCTGCGGCCGACACCAGCAGGCTGTCACGGCGCTCAAACTCGCCCAGTTCATCAGCCGCGCGCGCGGCAGACAAGGCAGCCAGCACCTTGCGGCGCTGCGGCTTGGCCTGATCCAGCAAGGCGGTCAGCGACTTTTCAGCCTGCGCGTAACGCCCTTCCAGCAAGGTGATCCAGCCCTGTTCCAGCAGTTCCATGTCGCGCTTTTGCACACGGCGCTGGCGCCAGCCCCGCAAACGCTCGGGAATAGCCAGCGCCCAGGAAATCAGGCGCAGCACGAAATACAGCAGCACGAAGGCCAGCAACACCACGGCCACGGCTCGCGCCAGGGTCAGTTGCACCCGCCATTCCGGCAAAAGAATCAGCACATCCCCTTCGTAGCGCCGCAGCAACACGGCGACGGTGACAGCCAGAACCAGCAACAGCAGTGATTTAAACCAAGTGGCCATCGCTTCAATCCTCCTGCGGGGCTGCCGCGCTGCGGGTTTCCGCACGCAGGCTTTCCAGCGCCGCCAGGCTGGCATCCAGGCTGGGCAGCGGCTGGGCCACATTGGTCGCCAGCAGCTCATCCAGACTGCGCAAGGCCGCCACGGCATCCGGCGAGCGCCCGTCATAGAAGTCCGCCACGATGCCGCGCACCGCTTCGATCTCACCCTTCCAGACTTCCGGCTGACGCATCATCAGTGCCAGCTGGGCGGTCAGCAGACGGGTGCGCACCCCATTGCGCAGATAGGCTCCCTGCTCGGGCGACAAGCGCAACGCATCCGGGCTGCCGACACGCTGAACACTGACAAAACCGCGCAATTCCTGGCCGATGGCATCGGTGACATCCCCCGCCCAATCACTGACGACAGCCTGCCAGCGCGACCACCAGGCGGCATCTTCCGGCAAGGCGGCGCTATCGCTATGGCGCGCAGCCGGCGGCGCCTCTTCATTGGACTGAACAGGACGCGGCGCGGCTTCATCGGGCACCATCAAAGGCGCCGTGGCCAGCAAGGCTTGCAGGCGATGCAAACGGGCGGCAATGGCGGGCACATCGACCACAGGAACAGCGCGCAAGCGGTCCAGATCCATCTCCAGCGCGGCTTTCAAGGCCTCGAAACGCGGCCTGTCGGTATCTGCCAGCCGGGCGCTGGCGGTTTCCAGCGCGACCACTGCATTGCTGACACTGCCAGCCAGACGCAATTGCTGATCGGCGATTTCAATCGCGCGCGCAACATCGTCCAGCAGATAGTGATCGTCCGTCCCATTATTAAAGCGCTGCCAGGCCTGCTCCAGCGCCAGATACTGGCTGCGCGCTTCCTGCAGGGCGGCATCATTGGCGCGCACCTTGGCATCCTGCGTGCGTGCCAGGGCCAGGGCCTCCTGGGCATCGCGCCGCGTTCCCGCCAGCTCGCGCTCCATATTCTCCAGGCGCGTGGCAAGCTCGCGGCCGGCGCTATCAAAATCCTGACTCTGCTGCCAGGCCCCGTACCCCAGCGCCAAAACCACCAGCACCAGAATCAAGGCCATCAGCCAACCAAGCGAAAAACCGCTGCGTTTGCCACGCCCGCTGCCGCCAGGTTCGCCGGGACGGCCCTTGCCAGGCTCCACAGGCGGCGGGCTACCGGCGCCGCGCCCCTTGGCTGCGTCTGCCGCCGGCGCTGCCGGTTTGCCGCTGCCGGTCTCGGCTTTGCCTGGGCCCATGCCAGTCTTGCCAGCCTTGCCGGCATCGGCGGTTTCTGTGGCCGATGCGGCAGATGCCGCCGCTGCGCCAACAGGCACGGCAGAGGTCTCCGCTGCGGGCTTGTCCGAAACAGGGGGCTGCGTCACCGACGCATCATGGTTGATTGTTTCTTTAGTCATGGTGCGATTGTAATCCCAGAGCCAGCTGCTACCGACGTCAGCGCATCGTCGGTTCTTTCGCAGGATTAGTCCAATTCTGTGCGTAGCGCCATAAAAGCACGCTGAATCATGGTATCTAGCGGCAAACAGATTTTTACCATTGCCTGAAGCACGGCGCCAGTCGCCTCCCCGGCAAGCCGGTCAGCCAGACGCGCATGTGTCACGATATGGCCACTATTGCGCCACCAGGGCAGGATACCCGCCAGCTGCGCCTGCTCACGCACGGCGGCCAGCCCTTCCCCGCTGGTGGATAGCCAGAATGCCTGCTGCTGACGCGCCGCCGCAGCCTGCATGAACTCACGCTGCGCGGCATTCCAGGGCTGCGGCTCGCGCTGATAAGCCGTGAAACTGCGCACCTGAGCTCCCCGCTCGCGCAGACGCTCTGCCAGCCAATCCCGCCCCTGCCCGGCGCGCACCAATAAAACGCGGCGCGGCTGCATGCCCCGGGCATCCATGGCGGCCAGCAAATGTTCGGAATCATGGCTGGCCGCCTGCGCCGAAGGCGCGATACGCCAGCGCGGCGGCGCAGACGGCCCCGCCATGGGCTCATCCCAGGCGGCAGCGGTGGCAGGGCCGACAGCGGCCGCCCAGACACCGTCCGGCCAGGTGAGCCGCCCCTGGACAGCGCATAAGCGCCGGAATGCCCGCACTGCGGCACCGCTCACAAAGACCAGCAAATCAAAATCCGCCAGATCCGGCGCCAGGGTCGCGGCGTCAGCGTCCACCAGCGCCAGCGCCGGCAGCAGCACCACTTCAAAACCTTGCTCGGCCAACCCTATGGCCAATGCATCATTACGCCCCTGCGGACGGGTCAGGACGGCCAGGGCTGGCGGCTTACCTGCCCTGGCTGCCGGCGGCAGCGCCTTAACCGGCATCGCCCTGGCTGGCGGCCTGGGCCTCGGCCAGCAGTTCACGCGCGCCTTCGGCAATCAGGGCCTGCGCGGCGCGCTGCCCCAAGCCTTGCGGGTCGTCCTGCGGGCCGGACACTTCCGTCCGGCACAAACGCTTGCCGTCCACACTGGCCACCAAGGCCCGCAGACGAATCCTGTCGCCATCCTGTTCCGCATAGGCGCCCAGCGGCACCTGGCAGGAACCGCCAAGCACAGCGGACACCGTGCGCTCGGCCTGAGCCAGACGCCAGCTCTCCGGGCAATTAAGCGGCGCCAGCTGCGCGGCGAGTTCTGTCCGTCCGGCCAGAATTTCAATTCCCAGCGCGCCCTGCCCCACCGCGGGCAGCGACACATCCGGGGACAGCACATCACGAATTCTGGCCGCCAGCCCCAGCCGGCGCAAACCGACAGCCGCCAGGATGATGGCGTCATATTCGCCACGATCCAGCTTGGCCAGCCTGGTATCCAGATTGCCGCGCAAAGGCCTGACATCCAGTTGCGGATAGGCCGCCAGCAATTGCGCGGCACGGCGCAGGCTGGACGTCCCCACCACGGCGCCTGCCGGCATGGCCGCCAGGCTGGCGTAGCGTGAGGACACGAATGCATCCTGCGCCGCCGCGCGCGGCAGAATCGCCGTCAGACTGAATTCGTCCGGCATCAGTACCGGTACATCCTTGAGCGAATGCACGGCCAGATCGGCGCGGCCATCGAGCAAGGCATTTTCCAGCTCTTTGACGAACAGGCCTTTGCCACCGATTTTGGAGAGACTGCGATCCAGAATGCGGTCGCCCTGCGTCGTCATTTCCAGCAGTTCAATGCGGCAGCCGGGATACTGCAATTGCAGCAGATCCCGGACATGATGCGCCTGCCACAAAGCCAGCCGGCTTACCCGGGTTGCAATGACCAGCCGATCCGGGGATGAAACCACTGCCATCTCAGAGCAGCGACTTGAGAATGATGGCTGCGACGACACCGATGATGGCCAGAATGCCCAGGCCGCCCAGCAGGCTCAGGCCCGAATCCGTCGATTTCTCTTTCTTGGTAATACCCATTTTCAACTCCCGTTGTTTCCAGGCATCGCGCCTGTACGCTCCCGGTTGCCTACGCCTCCGGCTTGCCCGTCGGCGCAGCAGGTCCGCGGGTTATTTGAGCATGACGCCCCAGCGCGCAGCTTGATCCATGACAAGTCTGCCTCTGGCGGCAGGCCCAATCATACGCTGCCAGCGCCCCTGCGCACAAAGTGCCGCACGGCGCGCTGGCGCCGGGCGCCCCGGATTCCTCACAAAAAAAGGAGGCTGGATTGCTCCAGCCTCCTTGATTCACGCCGCGTCCAAGGCCATTCAGCCTGTTTCCGGGCGTGGCGGGGGAATAGATCAGACCCGATGGATCCGACCCGGCCCCCTGCCGTTTATTACAGCACCGACTTCAGCAGCTTGCCCATTTCCGACGGGTTGCGGGTCGTGCGGATGCCGCAGGCTTCCATCACTTCCAGCTTGGCGTCGGCGGTATCGGCACCGCCAGAGATCAGCGCGCCAGCGTGGCCCATGCGCTTTCCCGGAGGCGCCGTGACACCGGCGATGAAGCCGACGACCGGCTTGCGCATGTTGTCCTTGGCCCAGCGCGCGGCTTCCACTTCGTCCGGACCACCGATTTCACCGATCATGATGACGGCGTCGGTATCGGGATCGTCGTTGAACAGCTTCAGGACGTCGATGTGCTTCAGGCCATTGATGGGGTCACCACCGATACCGACGGCGCTGGATTGACCCAGGCCCAGTTCGGTGACTTGCGCCACGGCTTCATAAGTCAGGGTGCCGGAGCGGCTGACCACGCCGATGCGGCCCTTGCGGTGGATGTGACCGGGCATGATGCCGATCTTGATTTCGTCCGGGGTAATCAGGCCGGGGCAGTTGGGGCCCAGCAGCAAGGTCTTCTTGCCGCCAGCCGCTTCCTTGGCCTTCATGCGGTTGCGCACTTCCAGCATGTCACGAACGGGGATACCTTCGGTGATGCAAACCACCAGGTCCAGGTCAGCCTCGACGGCTTCCCAGATGGCGGCAGCAGCGCCTGCGGGCGGCACATAGATCACCGACACTTCAGCGCCGGTTTCGGCCTTGGCGTCCTTGACGGTGGCGTAGATGGGCACGCCTTCGAAATCTTCGCCAGCGCGCTTGGGGTTCACCCCAGCCACGAAGGCTTCCTTGCCATTAGCGTATTCGCGGCAGGCACGGGTATGGAACTGACCGGTCTTGCCGGTGATGCCCTGGGTGATGACTTTGGTGTCTTTATTGATCAGGATGGACATTTTCTTGAAATCCTCGGCAATGGGTTCAGGCAGCGGCGGCGACGACCTTGGTGGCCGCTTCGGCCATGGTGTCCGCACTGATGATGGGCAGGCCAGATTCAGCCAGCAGTTTCTTGCCGAGTTCTTCGTTGGTGCCCTTCATGCGGACGACCAGCGGCACGCTCAGGTTGACGGCCTTGCAAGCGGTGATGACGCCTTCGGCGATCACGTCGCAGCGCATGATGCCGCCGAAGATGTTGACCAGAATGGCCTTCACATCTTTGTTCTTCAGCATGATCTTGAAGGCTTCGGTCACTTTCTCGGCCGTAGCGCCACCGCCAACGTCCAGGAAGTTGGCCGGCTCGCCGCCGAACAGCTTGATGGTGTCCATGGTAGCCATGGCCAGGCCAGCGCCGTTCACCAGGCAACCAATGTTGCCGTCGAGCTGGATGTAGGCCAGATCGAACTTGCTGGCTTCGATTTCAGCGGGGTCTTCTTCGTCCAGATCGCGGTATTCCACGATATCGGCATGGCGGAACAGCGCGTTGGAATCAAAGTTGAACTTGGCGTCCAGGGCGATGATGTTGCCCTTGCTGTCGCGGTTCAGCGGGTTAATTTCCACCAGCGACGCATCGGTTTCCATGTAGCACTGGTACAGCTTCTTGAACACGTCAACGGCTTGCTTGGCGGACTCGCCTTCCAGGCCGATGGCGGCAGCGATCTTCGCAGCCTGCGCGTCGGTCAGACCGGTCAGCGGGTCGATGTATTCGGTCACGATCTTTTCGGGAGTGGAATGCGCCACTTCCTCGATGTCCATGCCGCCTTCGCTCGACGCGATGAAAGCCACTTTCTGCGTGCCGCGGTCAGTCACCACGGAAACGTAGTATTCCTTCTGGATGTCCGCGCCGTCTTCAATGTACAGACGGTTGACCTTCTGGCCTTCCGGGCCGGTCTGGTGCGTTTTCAGCTGCATGCCCAGAATTTGCGAGGACAGCTGGCGGACTTCTTCCAGCGAACGGGCCAGCTTGACGCCGCCGCCCTTGCCGCGGCCGCCTGCGTGAATCTGGGCCTTCACGACCCAGACCGGGCCGCCCAGTTTTTCGGCCGCTGCAACAGCCTCGTCAACCGAGAAAGCCGGGATGCCGCGGGGCACGGGCACGCCGAACTTTTTGAGCAGTTCCTTGCCTTGATACTCGTGGATTTTCATGTGATACCTGTCAGGTCTTATGAGAGTCAGTGGAATCCTACCCAGCCGCCTGCGTGCGAATACCAGGCGTCAGGGACCATTCTTGCATCATGCCGCGATCCGGCAGAAACAGAAAAGCCGATGGTAGCGCCCTGGGCAACTGCGTCTTCGCAGGCTTGGCGTCCATCGGCTTCGATGCGCGTCCGGGGCAGCCCGCTTCCCGCTGCCAGTGAAAGACAATACCTCGTTCGTGCCGAAGGCGACAAACAAAGGACTACTGTTTCAAATCTGGCGTGAAGCATACCGCGCACGTTTCAGACGATCCGCATGGTGAAAAACCAACAAAGTATAGCCTAGCGCCGGAAAGTATTCAGAGATGCCCCTCGCCACTCAGGGGAAACCCCTATTCTCTCCCCTTGCCTGGCTGGGGCCGAATCCGCGCCATACCGCGCACACCCTGCCTTCTCGCGGAAAACACTAGCAGCGAAAAAGAAAAAGCCCTCCAGAAGGAGGGCTTTTCTGCCGTACAGCCCGGCGCTGAACGCCAGGCCGCACGAAGGGTAACACTTAGGCCAGTTCAGGCTGAATGCGAACCTTGATATCGACGATGACGTCGGTGTGCAGAGCGACTTGCACTTCGAATTCGCCGATGCTCTTGAGCGGGCCGTTAGGCAGACGCACTTGAGCCTTTTCGATGCCAGCGAAACCGGCAGCAACCAGGGCGCCGGCGATGTCGGCGTTGGTCACGGAACCGAACAGGCGGCCATCGACGCCAGCCTTTTGCGAGATCAGTGCTTCCTGACCGTTCAGGCGCTCGCCCAGAGCCTGGGCAGCAGCCAGCTTCTCGGCCTGGATTTTTTCCAGTTCAGCGCGGCGGGCTTCGAATTCCTTCAAAGCAGCGTCGGTAGCGCGGCGGGCGATCTTCTGGGGGATCAGGTAGTTGCGTGCGTAACCGTTGCGGACACGAACGACGTCACCCAGGTTGCCCAGGTTCGCGACTTTTTCGAGCAGAATAACTTGCATGACAGTAAGCCCCCGGGATTAGTTGTGGTTGTCGGTGTACGGCAACAGGGCCAGGAAGCGCGCGCGCTTGATGGCGGAGTCCAGCTGGCGCTGATAGTGCGCCTTGGTGCCGGTCAGACGGGCCGGGATGATCTTGCCGTTTTCCTGGATGAAGTCACGCAGCGTGTCCAGATCCTTGTAGTCGATCTGATCAACACCAGCCACCGTGAAGCGGCAGAATTTGCGGCGCTTGAACAGAGGGTTCTGTTGCGTGAACTTGCGCTTTTCCTTGCGTTTACCAAAGTGAGCCATAGTAAGTCTCTTTCAATTTCGTTGCCGGCCTGAACCGGCGGATATCGTATATGCGTTTATCTGTCAGGCGGTCGTTACCGTTTCCGTCGCCAGCAGCCTCTGCACCCGCTGCAAATGCAGCACGATGCGGGGAGAACCTTTGCGCGCCGGGAGCAAAAACCCCTCAGCCCGCACCGCACATCCCAAAGGCGTTCCGGCAAGCAGTGATGCCAGATCTCCCATGGCGACAGCGGCAATTTCCAGTTCTACCCTGCGCATCCTGCCGGCTTCCATCTGTTCGGACTGATGCGCGAGCGTCAGATCCAGAATCGGAAGCCCTGCGGGGCTGTAGCGCAGCGGCCCGGAAGCAATGACACTTGCATCCAGCCGCACCTGGTTGGCCATTTCAGCCATGCCGGTAGCAGTAACGACAGTATCCTGGCAGATTTACTCAGCCTCAGCTTCGCTGGCGGCGCTGGCAGCTTCAGCGCTGGCCTTGCGGGCCTCTTCGCGCTCGACGCTCTTCATCATGACGGACGCGCCAGCGGGGGCAGCGTTGGTCTTGACGACGAGGTGACGCAGGATGGCGTCGTTGTAGCGGAACGCATGTTCGAGTTCGTCCAGGGCTTCCTGGCCGCATTCGATGTTCAGGCAAACATAGTGAGCCTTGACGAGCTTCTGGATCGGGTAAGCCAGCTGGCGGCGGCCCCAATCTTCGTGACGATGCACCTTGCCGCCTTGTGCCGTGACGATCGCCTGATAGCGCTCGGCCATCGCAGGCACTTGCTCGCTTTGGTCCGGGTGGACGATAAATACGATTTCGTAGTGACGCATTAGAGTGATACTCCCGTGGATGACCGCCTGCCGGAATGAACTCCGGCCAACGGAACAGCCCGCCATCCGACCCGGCTCCCGGGCAACCCGGAATGATTCCGAAGGCACCACGAGACACCGACGCCAAGACAATCGGGCAAGAAAGCTTTCGATTATGGTCCTTGCCCCCTAAAAAAGCAAGAAAAAACACCATAAAACGACGTACGGCCCTGACATTGTCAGGGCCGTACGTCACCGGGAAAGCTGACCGGCACTATTTGCCATACGGCAACACGGCAGGTTTTCAGCCCTTGCCGTGACCTTCCACCACGGCATAAGCCGAATGGTTATGGATGGATTCGAAATTTTCCACCGTCACGCGGTATGCGGCAATACCCGTATGCACATTCAGCGTCGCGGCCACATCGCGCACGATATCTTCGACGAATTTCGGGTTTTCGTAGGCACGCTCGGTGACGTATTTTTCGTCAGGCCGCTTGAGCAGGCCCCACAATTCGCAAGAGCCCTGCTTTTCAATCTGGCTGATGAGCTCATCCAGGCTGAAGGCGGCTTCCGTCACGACGGTGCGCACGGTCACATGCGAACGCTGGTTATGGGCGCCATACTTGGAAATGCTCTTGGAGCAAGGGCACAGGCTGGTCACTGGCACAGTCACGGTCAGCTCGAACTCGACAGCGTCGCCATTGGCGCGCGCCGTCCAGACCACCGCGTAATCCAGCAGGCTGCGCACACCGGATACCGGCGCCGTCTTGTTGATGAAGTACGGGAAGGCAGCCGTGATATCGCCGGATTGCGCATGCAGCAGCGGCAGCATTTCGGCCGCCATGGCGCTGAACAGGGCCGGGGTCAGCGGCGTCGTGCGATATTTTTCCAGCAGCGCCACAAAGCGGGACATGTGCGTCCCTTTCTCTTCCGCCGGCAGCGCGACGGTCAAGGTCCACTCCGCAACGGTAGGATGGGCTGCGCCGCTGCCGTCGGCCACGACCATGGGATGGCGCACACCGCTGATTCCGACCCGCTGGATGGGAATCTGGCGCACGTCCGCGAAGCTCTGTACGTCAGGAATGACGACGGCGGAATCAGCAATGGATGTCATGAGTAATAACCTGTACGGTGCCGCCACTCAGGGCGGCACGGGAAAAGAATCAAAGTACCAATATTACCGATAGCGTAGCATGCGCGCCCCAAAGACCCTTTTATCCATGGATGAATAAGGATATGCCGGGTCTCAGGCAAACCTGCCGGGTCGCGCCTTGCCCGCCGCCCCTCAGGCAGCGTGCCCGCTTGCCAGCAAGCTGGCATAACGCGCCCGGATGGACGCTTCCACCCCGGCGCCATCCAGCCCTTGCTGGGCCAGCAGCGCCGCCTGGTCGCCATGATCAATGAATTGATCCGGCAAACCCAGCTGCAGCACAGGAATATCGAGCCCGTCGGCATTCAGCACCTCGCTGACTGCGCTGCCCGCCCCGCCCATGATGCAGCCTTCTTCAAGCGTCACCAGTGCTTCATGTTCCCGCGCCAGCTGGCGCAACAGCTCGGTATCCAGCGGCTTGACGAAACGCATGTCCGCCACGGTCAGCCCCAGTTGCTCGGCCGCCTGCAATGCTGCCGGCAATAGCGTGCCGAAGTTCAGGATGGCAATGCGGCTGCCTTGGCGCAACAGGCGGCCCTTGCCCAGCGGCACTTCGTCCAGCCCCGCCGTCATCTCGGCCCCCATGCCCGCGCCGCGCGGATAACGCACCGAGGCCGGCCCCGCATGCCGATAACAGGTCGTCAGCAGCAAGCGGGTTTCGTTTTCATCCGAAGGCGTGGCGACCACCATATTCGGAATGCAGCGCAGGAAGGCAATGTCGTAATTGCCGGCATGCGTCGCCCCGTCGGCGCCGACCAGGCCGGCCCGATCCAGCGCGAAAGTCACATCCAGATTCTGCAATGCCACATCATGAATCAGCTGATCGTAGCCACGCTGCAAAAAGGTGGAATAGATCGCCACAACGGGCTTGAGCCCTTCGCAGGCAATCCCTGCCGCAAAGGTCACGGCATGCTGTTCGGCAATCCCCACGTCGAAATAACGCTGCGGGAAACGCTGCTCGAAGGCCACCATGCCGCTGCCTTCACGCATGGCTGGCGTGATGCCCTGGAGGCGTTCGTCGGCTTCGGCCATATCGCACAGCCACTGCCCGAACACTTGCGTGAAGGTTTGGCGTGATGGCGTGCTGCTTTTCTGGATACCCACCGCCGGATCAAATTTCCCCGGCCCGTGATACAGCACCGGATCCGCTTCGGCCAGTTTGTAGCCATGCCCTTTTTTGGTCACGACATGCAGGAACTGCAAGCCTTTGAGCGAACGTAGATTCTGCAGCGTGGGGACCAGCGCATCCATGTCGTGGCCGTCGATAGGGCCGACATAATTGAACCCCAGTTCCTCAAACAACGTCGCAGGCGTCACCAGCCCCTTGGCATGGCCTTCAAAACGCCGCGCCATTTCAAGCACCGGGGGCACATGCTGCAATACCGCCTTGCCAACGTTACGCGCCGTGGCGTAGAAGCGCCCGGACATCAGGCGCGCCAGGTAGCGGTTCAGCGCCCCCACCGGCGGCGAGATCGACATATCGTTGTCGTTGAGCACC
>NZ_JBQEKA010000089.1:0-12623 GCF_052103615.1 Kerstersia sp.
GAATTGATATAACGTGTCGTTCAAACCTGTCGTAGCCCTGGTCGGGCGCCCCAATGTTGGCAAATCGACCCTTTTCAATCGTCTGACGCGCTCGCGCGCCGCGTTGGTGGCCGATTTTTCCGGGCTGACCCGTGACCGCCACTATGGCGAGGGCCGCGTGGGGGATGTGCCGTTTCTGGTCGTTGATACCGGCGGCTTCGAACCGGTGGCCAAGGACGGCATTTTGCGCGAAATGGCGCAACAGACCCGTCAGGCCATCGCGGAGGCCGATATCGTCGTGTTTCTGGTGGATGCGCGGGCAGGCCTCAATGCGCATGACCAGGACATCGCCCGCCTGTTGCGCACCTGCACCCAGCACATTGTGCTGGCGGTGAACAAAGCCGAGGGCATGTCGGAAAACGCGGCAATTTCCGAGTTCCATGAGTTGGGGCTGGGGCATCCGCATGCCATTTCGTCCGCGCATGGCGATGGCGTGGTCGATCTGATTACGGACGCGCTGGAACCTTTCCGCGAAGCGGCCGAAGACGAAGCCCGCCTGCTGGCGGAAGAAGAGGCTGCCGGGGAAGGCGAGGGCGGCGCGGTGGCGCACCGAATCAAGCTGGCCATTGTCGGCCGGCCGAACGTGGGCAAATCCACGCTGATCAATACCTTGCTCGGCGAAGACCGCGTGATTGCCTTCGATATGCCGGGGACGACGCGCGACGCCATCGAGATTGAGTTCTCGCAGGGCGGCAAGGATTACACCCTGATCGACACGGCCGGCTTGCGCAAGCGCGGCAAGGTCTTCGAGGCCATCGAAAAATTCTCCGTCATCAAGACCTTGCAGGCCATCGAGGCCAGCAATGTGGTGGTCTTGATGATAGACGGCCAGCAGGAAGTGTCCGAGCAGGACGCCCATATTGCCGGGTTTGTGCTGGAAACCGGACGTGCGCTGGTCGTGGCCATCAATAAATGGGATGGCATGGATGAGGATCAGCGCGAACGCATTCAGCGCGAATTCGAACGCAAGCTGCGCTTCCTGGCGTTTGCCCGCATGCATACCATCTCTGCCTTGAAGGGGCAGGGCGTCAAGCCTCTGCTGAAGTCGGTCAATGCGGCCCACGCAGCGGCCTTTGCCAAGCTTTCCACGCCCAAGCTGACGCGTGAATTGCATGCCGCCGTGGAGCAGCAGCAACCGCCGCGCAAGGGGATTTTCCGTCCGAAGATGCGCTATGCGCACCAGGGCGGGCAGAATCCGCCGCTGATCGTGGTGCACGGCAGCGCGCTCGACGCCATTCCCGATTCCTACCGGCGTTATCTGGAAGCACGCTTTCGCGCTGCGTTCGATCTCGCCGGCACGCCGTTGCGGATTGAGTTCAAATCGTCCAATAATCCTTATGTCGAAGGCAAGCAATGAGCCGTTTCTGGAGCAGCAAAACGCGTGAGCTGAAGCCCTATGTGCCGGGCGAACAGCCGCGTGAGCAGCGTCTCATCAAGCTCAATACCAACGAACTGCCTTATGGCCCGTCGCCGCGCGCGCTGGCGGCCATGCGCGCTGCCTGTGATGACAGCCTGCGCCTGTACCCGGACCCTACCGGTCTCGCCTTGCGCCAGTCCATTGCTCAGGCGTATGCGCTGGATGCGGCCCAGGTTTTTGTGGGCAACGGGTCGGATGAAGTGCTGGCGCATGCCTTCCAGGCCTTGCTGCAGCAACCGGCGCCCTTGCGCTTTCCGGACATCACCTACAGTTTTTATCCGGTGTACTGCGGCCTGTATGGCATTCAGAGCGTGCGTGTGCCGCTGTCCGGCGATTTGCGTTTGCTGCCGCAGGACTATCAGGACAATGCCGGCCCGGTCATTTTTGCCAATCCCAATGCGCCGACAGGTATTCCCCTGCCGCTGTCCGAGGTTGAGGCGATCGTGGCAGCCAACCCGGACCACGTGGTTGTGATCGACGAGGCCTATGTGGATTTTGGCGGCGAATCAGCCGTGCCGCTGATTGGGCGCTATGACAACCTGCTGGTTGTCCATACGCTGTCCAAGTCGCGCGGCCTGGCCGGATTGCGGGTGGGCTATGCGATGGGTCATGCCGACCTGATCGACGGCATGACGCGTGTAAAGGATAGTTTCAATTCTTATCCGCTGGATCGCCTGGCCCTGGCCGGCGCGCAAGCGGCGATTGAAGATACCGCTTATCTGGCCCAGTGCTGCAGCCGCGTGGCGCAGACCCGCGAAAAAACGGTTGCTGCGTTGCGGGAGCTGGGGTTTGACGTGCTGCCTTCCGCGGCGAATTTCATCTTTGCGCGCCATCCTGGGCGCCATGCGGCCGAATTGGCCGGGGCATTGCGGCAGCGCCACATTATCGTGCGCCATTTCCAGCAGGCGCGCATAGAGCAGTTCTTGCGGATTTCCATCGGCACGGATGCGGAAATGGATGCCCTGTGCGTGGCACTCTCGGGCATACTCGCAGATCAGGGCGGTTGCTGATTGAAGATGCTGGAAACATTCGGGAAAACCCTGTAGAGTGTTATGTTTAATCCACGCATCTTTCATGATCGGGGTATTTCCGCCATGAAAACAATGAGGCAGGCATCGCGGGCGCTTGTCTCAAGACTGGCCCATGCTGCCAACTGCCTGGGTCAACGCCACTAAAACCAATAACATCAAGGAGCCTGGCCAATGAGCAACAAAGGGCAAACACTGCAAGATCCGTTTCTGAACGCACTGCGCAAAGAGCACGTGCCGGTTTCCATCTATCTCGTCAACGGCATCAAGCTGCAAGGCCAGATCGAATCCTTCGACCAGTACGTCGTCCTGCTGCGCAACACAGTGACGCAAATGGTTTACAAGCATGCTATTTCCACCGTTGTGCCTGCGCGCGCGGTGTCGTTCCAGATCGCGGAACAGGGTGCAGCCTGATTCTGGCTGGATATCCCATTTCATACAGGCCGGCAGGGGCTGCGCAGGCGCGCGGCGCTCTCCCGGCTGATCGGCAGGCCAGCCGGAAAGGAGGCCGATGCGCGCATTGATTATCAGCGTGGATCTCGGGTCACCCGACCATATTCCCCACGCGGAAGAATTCAAAATGCTGGCCGAAGGGGCCGGCGCGGAGATCGTGGATGTGCTCACGGTCAAACGTCAGCGGCCCGACGCCGCTTATTTCATCGGTACCGGCAAGCTTGAAGAGGCTGTTGCGCTGGCGAAAGCGCATGAAGCCGAAGTCATCCTGTTCGACCAGCCCTTATCGCCCGCGCAACAGCGCAACCTGGAACGCCAGATCGGCTTGCGGGTGGTGGATAGGGTCGCGCTGATTCTTGATATTTTCGCCTTGCGGGCGCAAAGCCACGAAGGCAAATTGCAGGTCGAGCTGGCGCAGCTGCAGCATTTGTCCACCCGTCTGACACGGCTCTGGACTCACCTGGAGCGTCAGCGCGGCGGCATCGGGATGCGCGGCCCCGGCGAATCGCAGCTGGAAATGGACCGCCGCATGATCGGCGACAAGGTCAAGGGTCTGCGCGAGCGCCTGGCCAAGGTGGAGCGCCAGCGCCGCACTCAGCGCCGGGCGCGTAACCGTGGCGTGCATCTGTCGGTCTCGCTGGTGGGCTACACCAACGCCGGAAAATCAACGCTGTTCAATGCCCTGACGCGCGCTGGCGCCTATGCGGCCGATCAGCTGTTCGCGACGCTGGATACGACGACGCGGCGCATCTGGATCGAAGGGGCCGGACAGGTAACGATTTCCGACACAGTCGGTTTCATACGCGATCTTCCGCCTACACTGATTGCGGCGTTCCGCGCTACGCTGGAAGAAACCGTCCATGCGGATCTGCTGTTGCACGTGGTGGACGCTTCCAGTCCGCAACGCGACGAGCAGATACTGGAAGTCGAAAAAGTATTGCAGGATATTGGCGCAGGAGACATACCCCGTATCCAGGTCTATAACAAAATCGACGTTGCAGGCCTGGCCTCGCGTGTCGATTATGATGTGCATGGTACGATTGCGCGAGTATTTGTCAGCGCCGCAGAGCGCATCGGTCTGGACGCGTTGCGCGGGGCAATAGCGCAGGCCGCCATTAATGCAGGGAACAATGTCAGCAATTTCCAAACTGTTCAATCTGAATGATCCCGGCTGGGGCCGGAACAACAAGCCGGGCGACAACAAGCGCCCTGGGCGTAACCAGGATGGTCCGCCGGATCTCGACGAGGTCTGGAAGGATTTCAACCAGCGTCTGGGCGGTCTGCTCGGCCGTAAGCGTTCGGGCGGCCAGGGCGGCGGCGGCGGTTCAGCCGGCGGCCCGTCTTCGCGCGGTTTCCGTGTTGGCGCTGGCGTGATTGCGCTGGTCGCTGCCGGTCTCTGGGCCGCCAGCGGCTTTTATATCGTGCAGGAAGGCCAGGTCGGCGTCGTGACGCAGTTTGGCAAATACAAATCGACATCTACGCCCGGTTTCCAATGGCGCATGCCGTATCCGTTCCAGAATCATGAACTGGTGAACGTCGCGCAACTGCGTACCTTTGAAGTGGGTTTCCGCGGCAATGCGCGTAACAAGGTTCTCCAGGAATCCTTGATTCTGACCGATGACGAGAACATCGTTGATGTTCAGTTCGTGGTTCAGTACCGCTTGCGCGGCGATGGCGCGCCGGATTACCTCTTCAAGATGCGTGATCCCGATGAAGCCGTGCGTCAGGCCTCTGAGGCCGCCATGCGTGAAATCGTTGGCCGCAAGCCGATGGACTTCGTCCTGTATGAAGGCCGTACTGAAGTCGCCGGTGAGGTTCAGAACCTGATGCAGCAGATCCTGGACCGCTATCACACGGGTATCCAGGTCAGCACGGTCGCCATCCAGAACGTGCAGCCGCCGGAACAGGTTCAGGCTGCCTTTGACGATGCCGTCAAGGCGGGTCAGGATCGCGAGCGCCAGATCAACGAAGGCCAGGCTTATGCCAACAAGGTTGTGCCGCTTGCCCGTGGTACGGCTTCGCGCATGATCGAGCAGGCCGAAGGTTATCGCGCCAAGGTGGTCGGTGATGCAGAGGGTGATGCCGCCCGCTTCCTGAGCATTCTGGACGAGTACCGCAAGGCGCCGGACGTCATGCGTGACCGCATGTACCTGGACACCATGCAATCCATTTATGGCAATGCCAGCAAGGTGCTGGTGGATACCAAGGATGGCAACAATATGATTTACCTGCCGCTCGACAAGCTGGTGTCGTCGGGCGCAGCGGGCCAGGCGGAAAACAATGCCGCTCAGGCGGGTGGTGCGGCAGCTCAGTCCCAGGTTCAGGGCAGGGATGCAGCCGGGCAAGGCGGGGCAAATACGGGCGCTGCCAGCGCAAGTCAGGCTGCGCAGCCCTATTCGCTGACACGCGACCGTCCCGTCCGCTAAGGAGCACCCAGCATCATGAAACGTTTTGCCGTCCCTTTTCTTATTGTCATCATGGCAGTCATCGCGCTGCTGTCGTCCTGCCTGTTCATTGTGCGCGAGCGGGATTACGCCATGGTGTTCGCGCTGGGTGAAATCAAGCGCGTCATCAGCGAGCCGGGCCTGTATTTCAAGCTGCCGCCGCCGTTCCAGAACGTGGTGACGCTGGATAAGCGTATTCTCACGATCGAAACCTCGGATTCCGAACGTATCCAGACTTCCGAGAAAAAGAACCTGTTGCTCAGTTCCTACGTCAAATGGAAGATCGCTGATCCGTTCCAATACTACGTGACGTTTGGCGGCAACGAGCGTGCTGCCCAGGAACGCCTGCAAGCGCAGATCCGTGATGCCCTGAACGCTTCCGTGAACATCCGCACCGTCAAGGATGTGGTGTCCAAGGAACGCGACAAAATCATGGATGAAGTGCGTACCAACGTGGCGCGCCGCGCTGAACCGCTGGGTGTCGAGATTGTGGACGTCCGTCTGAAGCGCCTGGAGTTCGCGCCGGAAATTTCGGAATCGGTGTTCCGCCGTATGGAAGCCGAGCGCACGCGCGCCGCCAACGAGCTGCGCTCCATCGGGGCGGCTGAAAGCGAGAAGATCCGCGCCGAAGCTGACCGCACGCATGAAGAAATCGTGGCCAAGGCTTATGCGCAGGCTCAGGGTGTAAAGGGTGAAGGCGATGCCGCTGCCGCGAATATCTATGCCGCGGCCTTCTCCAAGGACCCTGACTTCTACCGCTTCTACAAGAGCCTGGATGGCTATCGCTCGGCGTTCTCCGATCACAGCGATGTCATGGTGGTGGATCCTTCGTCGGAATTCTTCCGCTTCATGAAAGATCCCAAGGGCAAGTAAATGACGGCTGTCCGGGCGGGCGGAAATGCGTAAGCGCCGCCCCGTTCGGATGCCCCCCTGAAAAACGCGTGTCTGAGCGGCACGCGTTTTTTTATGGGCGGCCCGTCAGCGCTAGGGGCGGGCAGGTTTGCCGAGGATGGCCTGTTTTGTCCGTAGTCAGGGGCGGATGCCTGCAGGATGATGACATTTCAGTGTATTTCCTGAAAAAATGTTTATTGCATTGCAGCAATGGTGATTCAGCTCGTTTTCAGTCTGTCGCGCCGAAGCAAATCAGGTATTTCAAGGGCTGGCTGTACGGTCTTTCCTCAGCCGTTTATCCGGCTCAAGGCTGGCATGTTGCAGATGCACATTTTTTTGTGTAACAAGCCTGTGACGCTAGGGGGTAGAATGCTTTTCCATGGATTGTCCATACGTTTTTTCCCGGCGCCGCGGGGGCCACACCAGGAGAAGAAAACTGTCCAAGTTGCATGATGCAAGGCCTGTCGCGGTGCAGGCCTGTCGAGGTGGAGGCACCGGATACAGAGCCATCTGTGTCCGGCAGGTATGGCTCAAGGCGCTGGGGGGGCTGGCGTCATGAGGTTATTGCTGCTGCTGATATTGCCGTTTTTCGCGAGCCTGGTGGTTGCCAGGCTGCCGCGTGACGGCCGTAGCCGGGAATCCTGGGCGGCCGGTCTGGTGGCCGCTGCCGGGTTGTTGCTGACTCTGTCGCTCTATCCTGAAGTGACCAATGGCGGCGTGGTGTATTTCACGCTGGCCTGGGCGCCGACGCTGGGTCTGGATTTTGCGTTGCGCATGGACGGCCTGGCCTGGATGTTCTGCCTGATGGTGACGGGCATCGGTGTACTGGTCACCATGTACGCGCGTTATTACATGTCGCCGCAGGATCCAGTACCGCGATTTTTCGCCTTTCTGCTGGTCTTCATGGGCGCCATGCTGGGCGTCGTGCTGTCAGGCAACCTGATCCAGCTGGCGCTGTTCTGGGAACTGACCAGCCTGGCATCCTTCTTCCTGATTTCCTACTGGTATCACCGCGGCGATGCGCGCCAAGGCGCGCGCATGGCGCTGACGGTCACCGCCACCGGGGGGCTATGCCTGCTGGCGGGCGTGCTGCTGCTCGGGCATATTGTCGGCAGCTACGATCTCGATACGGTGCTGAAATCGGGCGCGCTGATCCGCGATAGCGCGCTGTATCTGCCGGCGCTGATTCTGGTGGCGCTGGGCGCACTGACCAAGAGCGCGCAGTTCCCCTTCCATTTCTGGCTGCCGCATGCCATGTCGGCACCCACGCCGGTATCCGCCTATTTGCACTCGGCCACCATGGTGAAGGCGGGGGTGTTCCTGCTGCTGCGCCTTTCTCCCGCCTTGTCGGGCACTGATGCCTGGTTCTGGCTGATTGGCGGCGCGGGTATGGTGACCTTGGTGCTGGGCGCCTATGCGGCTATCTTCCAGACCGACATGAAGGGTGTGCTGGCCTATTCAACCATCAGCCATCTGGGCTTGATCACGCTGATGCTGGGCATGGACAGCCCGCTGGCCACGGTCGCGGCTATTTTCCATATCCTGAACCACGCAACATTCAAGGCTTCGCTATTCATGGCGGTCGGGATCGTCGATCACGAAACCGGCACACGCGATATCCGCCGCCTGAATGGTTTACGGCATTGCATGCCGATCACCGCCACGCTTGCGACGGTGGCGGCAGCCGCCATGGCGGGGGTGCCGCTGCTGAACGGCTTCCTGTCCAAGGAAATGTTCTTTTCCGAAACACTCTTCCTGGAGCGCGCCGGGCTGTTCCATGTGGCCTTGCCGGTGGCGGCCACGGTGGCTGCCATGGGTAGCGTGATCTATTCGCTGCGCATGATTCACCAGGTCTTCTTCGGCCCCCTGGCGACGGATCTGCCCCGCACGCCGCATGAAGCGCCGCGCTGGATGCGGTTCCCTATCGAAATGCTGGTGCTGGGCTGTCTGGTGGTCGGTATCGTGCCTGCCTGGGCAGTTGGCCCCATGCTGCAATCGGCTGCCATTTCCGTGCTGGGCGATCATTTGCCTGCCTATAGCCTGGCGATCTGGCACGGTTTCAACATGCCGCTGGTCATGAGTATTCTGGCGCTGGTGGGCGGTGTGGCGGTGTATGTCGTCATGAATCGTCACCTGAAGGTCGGTGAGATCGACGGCACGCCGCTGATTTATGGTTTCGATGGCAAGCGCACCTATGAACACCTGAAGGCGAGCTTTACCGATGGCGCCGCGTGGTTGCTGCGTTATGTCAGCACGGATCGCCTGCAGCAGCAGATTCTCTGCATTCTGCTGGTGGCCCTGCTGGCGGGGGTGACGCCGTTCATGAAGGGCGAACGCATAGGCGCCTTGCCTGCCTGGCATGGCTTCGATCCGCTATTCGCGCTGATGTGGGCGTTTGGCGCCGCCTGCGCCGTGGGCGTGGCTTTCCAGGCCAAATATCACCGCCTGGCCGCGCTCATCATGCTGAGCGGCACGGGCCTGGTCACGGTGATGACCTTTGCCTGGCTGTCAGCCCCGGATCTGGCATTGACGCAGCTGGGGGTGGAAATCGTCACCACCGTTCTGATTCTGCTGGGCTTGCGCTGGCTGCCCATGCGGGTCGAACAGACTGGCGAGACGCCGCCCAATCAGGTCAAGGAACTGCTGACCAGCCTGCGGCGGCTGCGCGATCTGGCGATTGCCGTTCTGGTCGGCCTGGGCATGGCGGGCCTGGCGTATATCGTCATGACCCACAACCAGGGCTACACGCTATCGAACTTCTTTTTGCAGGCGGCCAAACCGCTGGGGCATGGCAATAACGTCGTGAACGTGATCCTGGTGGATTTCCGTGGCTTCGATACGCTGGGCGAGATCACGGTGCTGTGCGCCGTCGCCCTGACTGTCTATGCCTTGTTGCGGCGTTTCCGGCCCGCGATCGAAAGTCTGGGGCGCACCCGCCAGCAGGTGGACCCCTACGCTTACGGTAATCTCGATGCGCGGGATGGCGATCTGCCGCTTGATTACCTGATGGTGCCGGCAGTCGTCGGCCGCCTGCTGCTGCCCATGGCAGGCATGGTGTCCATCTATCTGTTGCTGCGCGGCCATAATCTGCCGGGCGGCGGTTTTGTCGGCGGCCTGGTCATGGCCATGGCCATCCTGCTGCAATACATGGTGGGCGGGACGGCCTGGGTCGAGTCACGCATGCGTTTGCGGCCTCAGCACTGGATTGGTGGCGGGTTGCTGCTGGCTGCCTTGACCGGCGCCTTGTCATGGCTGGCGGGCCGGCCCTTTATGGATTCCATGCTGGTGGAATTTACGGTGCCGCTGTTCGGCCATATCGCGCTGGGGACCGTGCTGCTGTTCGATATCGGCGTTTATATGCTGGTGGTGGGTGCCACCGTGCTGATGCTGGTCGCCTTGGCGCACCAGTCGGCGCGCAGTCAGCGGGCGCGTGCCGCCATGGCGGAAAACGAAGCTGGGGAGGGCGCTTGATATGGAATTGATCGTTGCGTTGGCCATAGGCGTCCTGACTGGCGCGGGTGTCTGGCTGCTGCTGCGGCCCCGGACATTCCAGACCATCATGGGGCTATCCTTGCTGTCTTATGCCGTCAACCTGTTCATTTTCGGTACCGGGAGCCTGAGCGTCGGCAAACCGCCGGTGCTGGACGGCGAAAAAGTGGCAGATATCGCCAATTATGCTGACCCGCTGCCGCAGGCGCTGGTACTGACGGCCATTGTCATTAGCTTTGCCATGACGGCGCTGTTTCTGGTGGTGTTGCTGGCAGCGCGCGGCTTGAGCGGTACCGATCACGTGGATGGCAAGGAGAGTGACTCGTGAGCGGCTTGTTGTCTCATTTGGTGATTCTGCCCATCCTGCTGCCCATGCTGGCAGGGGCGTCGATGCTGTTGCTGAACGACACCCGCAAGGCGGAGCGTCGCCGCATCAGCCTGATCTCGACGGTGCTGGTGCTGCTGGTGACACTGGCCATGCTGGCGCTCGCGGCGTTCCAGGGGCAAACCTGGGTACTGACCTACCGGCCGGCGGACTGGGCGCCGCCGTTCGGTATTGTGTTGGTCGCGGATCGTTTGTCCGTGCTCATGCTGGTG
This sequence comes from Kerstersia sp., assembly GCF_052103615.1. Taxonomy (NCBI): domain Bacteria; kingdom Pseudomonadati; phylum Pseudomonadota; class Betaproteobacteria; order Burkholderiales; family Alcaligenaceae; genus Kerstersia; species Kerstersia sp. The sequence continues at coordinate 10,359 of NZ_JBQEKA010000089.1, forward strand.
GTGACGGCAGCGTTGGCGCTGGCTTCCATGCTGTCCGCCTTGCAGCGCTGGGATAAGGCCGGGGTGCATTTCCATCCCTTGTTCCAGTTCCAGTTGATGGGGCTGAACGGGGCATTCCTGACCGGCGATATTTTCAACCTGTTCGTTTTCTTCGAAATCCTGCTGGCGGCATCCTATGGTTTGCTGCTGCACGGCTCGGGGCAGGCGCGGGTGAAGTCGGGCTTGCATTACATTGTCATCAACCTGGTCGGCTCCTCGTTGTTCCTGATCGGGGCGACCTTGATCTACGGCAGCGTCGGAACGTTGAATATGGCGGAACTGGCAACGCTGGCAGGCCGTCTGGATGACAAGGCCATGACAATGTTCCAGTCGGGAGCTGCCATCCTGGGCTGCGCGTTCTTGATCAAGGCCGCTGCATGGCCCATGAACTTTTGGCTGGTGCCCGCTTATATTGCGGCGGTACCGCCAGTCGGGGCCTTGTTTGCGATCATGACCAAAGTCGGCGCTTATGCCGTCTTGCGCCTGACCTCATTGCTGGCGTCGCAGGAAAGCCAGCAGGATTTCACTTCGTTCGCCAGTACGGAAGTCTTTGCCGTCGGCATTCTGACCATCGTGGTGGCGGGCGCGGGTTTGCTGGTGTCGCAGGATATGCGGCGCCAGGCTGCCTATAGCATTATTGTGTCCGCCGGCACGCTGCTGGCCTGCATAGGCTTCGGGAAAATGCAGATCATCGCGCCCGCCTTGTATTACCTGGTCAGCTCTACGTTCGCGGTAGGGGCGCTGTTCCTTCTGGTCGATCTGATTGAACGCAACCGCCCCTTTGGCGCTGATGTGCTGGCCTTGAGCCTGGAAGCATTTGGCGTGCCGGATGCCTCGCAGGCCGATACCGAACAGGCGGACACCGTAGTGGGCATTACCGTGCCAGCAGCGCTGGCCGTGCTGGGGGGCTGTTTCGTCTTCTGCGCGCTGATCGTCGCGGGCCTGCCGCCCTTGTCCGGCTTTATTGCCAAATTCGGCATGTTCGCGGCCGCCTTGGGCGAGGCGGGGACGACCGAGCCCGTGAGCGGGCGTGCCTGGGTCTTTATCGCGGTCGTGCTACTTTCCGGGCTGGCGGCAATCGTGTCGCTGTCACGCGTGGGCATCCGCACGTTCTGGGTGGTGGAACGCCAGCGCGTCCGTTTGAGCCTGATGGATATTGCGCCGGTGCTCTGGCTGTTGGGCCTGTGCGTGCTGATGGTGGTCTTTGCCGGGCCGGTGCTGGGCTACCTAGATGAAACCATGCAATATCTCTCGGTGCCCAATGGTTATACCGAGGCGGTTCTGGGCGTAGCGGCAGGAGGCGCGCAATGAAGAAATGGTTTCCTTCCTGGCCGGTCACCATCGTACTCTTCCTGATCTGGATTCTGCTGAATCAGAGCCTGGATGCCTCGACGCTGCTGATCGCCGCCGTACTGGGGTGGTTCGGCCCTTATATCACCCGGCGGCTGCGGCCCTTGCAGGCCAAGGCCAGACTGGTGCCAGTCATTGTGCCGCTGACGCTGCATATTTTGTGGGACATTTTCATCTCCAATCTGGCTGTGGCCGTCGTCATCCTGGGCGGGCAGGCGCGCCGCCAGCGTTCGGGCTTCATCCAGATTCCCCTGGATTTGCAGGATCCGCATGGGCAGTCCGTGCTGGCCGGGATTGTGACGGCGATTCCGGGCACTGTCTGCGCCGGTTTCAGCGATGATCGCCGGATGATGACGCTGCATGTGCTGGATTTGCGTGATGAGGGAGCCTGGATACGATTGATCAAGGCCCGTTACGAGCGTCCCCTCATGGAGATTTACGAATCATGAATCCGATATTGACCTGGGCGTCTTCGTTTGCCCTGCTGTGTTTTGCCGTGGGGCTGGGGCTGTGCATGATATGCATGATGCGCGGGCCGACTGCGCAGGATCGCGTTCTGGCGCTGGATGCCGCCTATATCAATGGCATGCTGATCCTGCTGGTGCAAGGGCTGCGAGCAGGCAGCAGCACGTATTTTGAAATTGCCTTGCTGATTGCCCTGTTCGGTTTTGTCAGTTCGGTGGCCATCGCGAAATTCCTGCTGCGCGGGGAGGTGATCGAGCCATGACGGAAACCGGACTCGGGACGGCAGTATCCCTATTGATCGCACTGCTGCTGGTGGCGGGCGGGCTGCTGGCATTGATCGGTTCCATCGGTTTGCTGCGGCTGCGCAATTTCTATCAGCGCCTGCACGCGCCGACCCTGGGAAATACCTTG